>WFPK01000051.1 GCA_015487555.1 Phycisphaerales bacterium | reverse complement strand
CATAAAACTTGTGGGCCGAGGCATTGAGCAAATCAATCCTGGGCGCATCTGCCGACTGCAAATCCACAGGCATCTTGCCCACCCACTGCGTCGCATCACAATGAAACACCACATTGCACCGATCGCAAATCTCTCCCACCCGATGCACAGGCTGAACCACGCCCGTCTCATTGTTCGCCCACTGCATCGACACCAACGCAACCTCATTGCCCGATTCGGTCGCATACTCCTCGATCATCGCTTCGAGATTCGACACATCCACCACCCCCGATCGTTCCACCGGCAGCATCACCACCCGCGCCCGCCCGGTTTCCTCAAGCTGCCTGCACAAACTCAACACCGCGCTGTGCTCGATCGGCGTCGTGAAAATCACATTCTTCCTCGGGTTCGATTTGGCCAATGCCCCGAGTGTTCCCCGAATCGCCAGATCAATCGCCTCGGTCCCTGACCCTGTAAAAGTCACCTCGCGCGATCTGCCCCCAAGCAAATCCGCCACCTGTCCCCGTGCTCGCTCGATGGCATGCTTGGCCTGCTGCCCCGACCGATGAATACTCGATGGATTCCCCCAGCAAGTCTCCAGCGACTCGACCATCGCCGATACCACTTCCCTGCTCGGCTGCGTCGTCGCATGATGATCCAAATACACCTGCTGCATGGTCAGTCCTTTGAGCAAATGGGATTGGCCTTCCTCTTTGCCCCGTCCTGACGGGGAGGTGCCGAACAATGTGAGGCGGAGGGGCTTCTCCCAATCCCCAATCCCCAATCCCTAGTGGCTAATCCCTAATGGCCAGTCCCCTCTTCCCCACGCTCAAACTCCTCATTGTTCTGCGAATCAGGCCCGATACGCTTTTCCGAATGATGCTCACGCCCCACCAGAATCCGCCCGAGCACATCCTTGACATGCACACCCGAAGCATCAAACCCATGCCCAGGCACATTCATCGCGGTCAATACCCCATACCCCATCCCGACATTGACCAAAACCCACGCGATCACCGTTGCGCTAAACCGATTCGTCACTTTGTGCGCCGCTTGGGCCCGTTCAATCTCACGGACAATAAACGCATGAAGCCGTGTCATATGATCCGACACCGCCTTGTGAATCAATGGGTCTTCGACCTCCGAGATTGATTGCAAGAGCACTCGATACCCCTTGCGTCCAGATTCTGACACCATCGGGTTTTCATCAATAATTTTGGTCAGCCGAGCCCCGGGATCATCGACCCCATCGAGATCGTGTTCCCATTGTTCAAGTGTCTGTCTGCCGGTGCGTTCGATCAAGGCCACGAAGAGATCGCGTTTGGATTTGAAGTGCCGATAGATGATCGGCTCGGTGATCCCCGCCTCTTTGGCGATCTGGGCCGTCGTCGCCCCGGCGTAGCCTCGCACTGAAAAGAGCTCCGCTGCCACATCAAGAAGTTGTTCACGCCGCTGGGCTGCTGGTAATCGACTCATCAGTCTTGCTCGCTTTCCTGCTCGCTTTGGGTTGGTCTATCGGGCGCATGATCTTCATGCCGACATGATCGTATCGGCACCGGATCGTAGCCGCCCTTGGAAAATGGATGACACCGCAAAATCCGCTTCCCTGTCATGATCGTCCCTCGGATGGGCCCATAGACTTTGTACGCCTCGATCCCATACCGCGAGCAGGTCGGCTCGAATCGGCACTGCCCGCCAAGAAAAGGCGAGAGTGTTATCCGATACAGATAAATCACACCAAGGAAAGGCCAGTTCCCCACCCGTGCCACCACGCCAAGCTTTGGCTTATGGTCTGTACTCATCCCCGATCCGCCCGTCTCTCATACACCCGATGGGCAGCCCTGACCGCTTCGACAAAGAACTGCTCATAGTCCTCAAGCGAGAGCGCCTTATGTCTGCGGGTGCTTACCACAATGTCATAGCGTCCCTCATCACCCGAGGGGCGCACAGGCACAGGCAGCTGTCCACGCCGATGCCGAAACACCTCACGCATCATCCGCTTGAACCGCCCTCGCACCACCGCATTGCCCACCTTTCGCCCAACCGAGAGCCCAAGCCGATGCTCATCGCGATCTGTCGCGAGCACAAAGACGGTGATCGGCCCACGCGTTTTGCGAATCTTGGCGCCAAAGACGGCCTCGAACTCTGCTGATGCGCGAATCCGATGCCGACGACGAAAGGTCGCCCGCTCGACAGGTTGTCTTGCAGAATCCGGCTCCATACATAAAGGATAGGTGGGGTAAAAAAGGATAGGTGGGGTAAAACAATGGCACGAACAAGAGGTATTGCTCCCCCCCCC
>WFPK01000050.1 GCA_015487555.1 Phycisphaerales bacterium | reverse complement strand
GGCGGAGTCGGTGTCACCGGAGTCCGAGGCTGATGAAACACCGGGGTAAACATCGCAAATGCCAGCACGCCGCCAGCAAACAGTACCGCCAACCCCAACAACCCGGCAAAGACCACCGCTGCGCCGGGTGTGTTGCCGTAGTGCCCCTTGCCTCTTCGCGTTGAGTTGATCCGCTTGCCTGCGCGACTTCGCATCTGGTGCGCCCGCTTGCGGGCATCGCGCACCTGCTGAGCAGCGGGCTTGCGATCGTCAACATCGCGCAGCGGGCGCTGCACACGCCCAACACGATCAACATGCTTCTGCACATTTGCCTTCGCCTTGTGCAAGCTGCCCATGCCCCGTGGAACAGGCCGCCCAGCATCTTGAGGCATCGCCCCACCGACCGCATACCTGCCCGACCACCAGCTCGTCAGCCGAGCCCGAGGACGACCCACACGGGCAGCGTCGTTGTCCGGATTCATCGGCGCACCAACCCTCGGCGGCACCGGCGAACCAGCCGAGCCACCAACGCTCACAGGCTCATCAAACGACTCATACCGTTGGCTCTCGATCTGATTCGCCGCCGCCACATCGCCCTGCGAAACACTCGGCAGATCAATCGGCTTGACCTTGAACGGATCTTCCGCAGCCATCACCACACGCAGATCCGCCAGCATCGCCGCCGCACTGGGATATCGACGGTCATACTCGGCCATCGACCGACGCACGATCCAACGCAACGCTTCTGGACACCGCTTGGTCAACTGCGATAATCCGCCATGAGCAGGGAACGAGTTCTCGATCATCGAGAACATCACCGCACCAGCTCCATACACATCAAACTTCGACCCATCAATCTGATGCACCTTCACGCCCCGCAACGCCTGGCGGACAAGTTCAGGATCGCGGAAGTATTCGGTGCCATGGGTTGTCAGCGTCATCGCCGAACGCATCGGTGTGACGAGTCCAAAGTCCACCAGATGCGCCTTGGCGTCGCGCCCATGCCCGTCGATGATGATATTGTCGGGCTTGACATCCTTGTGCCAGAGCTCGGCGTTGTGGTAGGTATCGAGCGCGACGAGCAGGTCCTCGCCATAGCCCATCACCGATCGCATGGCATCATCGCCAAGCCCTTCGATGCTGCTGAGCGTGTGCATCCGCTGCGTCACCACCGAGAGCGATTCACCCGGCACATAGCGCATGACATAGAAGAACCGCTCGGGGGCCATCTCGTGCTCGAGCACGAGCCCAAGCGAACGGGCAGCATCGAGCGCCCGGCTCTCACGCACGATCTGAGGCAGGCTCGAGCCGTCCTTGAGCGAAAACACCTTGATCACCACCTGGTCTACCTTGCCGAGCTTGCGCTTGGCAAACACGGCTTGCTTGATCTCATCGGGCTCGGCGATGTAGAGCTTGCCGCCTGAGCCCCCGCCTTTGAGCGACCCGACGATGGTGTAGCCTTCGAAGATACCGACTCGTTTCTTCGATGGCGTATCGCGTGTCGGCGCAGCCGCCATCATCTCGGGCACCCGCTGCTCGACGCCTTCGAGCGCCTTGGAGACCCCAAAGAGCCGGGCGATGTTGCCCACGAATATCCGATACACACACCGCCCCGCCGAGTGAAGCTCACCCATCAGCGCCCCGGAGTAGTGCTTCGAAGCCGACCATCTCCCGATGACAATGCTCAAGACCACCAAGGGCGCAAAGAGGATCGAGGCAAGGATCGCCCCGATGAATCGGAGTGTGTCCGTCACCTCCTCGCCAATGAATCGGAAGATATTGCGAAGAACGAGAAAGGTGATCCCAAAGAGCTTGATAAACAGAAAGATCACCGCTGCCAGTGCAATCGCACCCACAATCACAACCGCGATGACCGAAAGTATGCTGGTGATGGGATTCATGATCCGCTGCCCCTGTCTCCTGCGTGCCTTTGCCCGATTCAGCCCATCAAGGCCTGCTCGTCCTGGGCTCGCAGCTGCATCTGCCGGTGATAGATATCCGCGATCGCGTCATCAAACATGACATCGGCGGCTTTATCCGCAGGGCCGACCTCCCCGCTGCCATCACTGTTGGGATTCAGCGACAACCCATTTCGCTCGGCCTCGGCGAGCTCCTCCTTGGTGAACGAATAAGTCGCA
Organism: Phycisphaerales bacterium; assembly: GCA_015487555.1. Taxonomy (GTDB): domain Bacteria; phylum Planctomycetota; class Phycisphaerae; order Phycisphaerales; family UBA1924; genus UBA1924. The sequence continues at coordinate 57,761 of WFPK01000050.1, read as the reverse complement.
ATCACCTCGCCCAGACGAACCCGAAGCACCGATCGGACCTTGGCCAGCTTTCGGCTGATCGTTGGCTCCGACACCCCGATCGCCAAGGCCACATCCTTGCCCGACTGCCCATCGAGCACCCGCATCCGATAAATCGAGAAATCCGTAAAATCGGTCTCCCGCTCGACCATCTTGATCGCCGCTTCGACCTTGGCGCAGAAGATCGACGCCTCGTAAATCTCATCCACGCCTTGGGTTGCATCGGCTTTCATCCAGGTCTCATCGAACTGGGCATTGGCCTTGCCGCCGCCTCGTTTGAGGGCCATTCTGCGGTCGATCTCGTCGCCGAGCACATGCTTGGCGATCGCCAATAACCAGGTCGAGAACCGCGCCCCGCGTGCGGGGTCATACCGATCTATAGAGTTGGACAGCGCTGCGAGGGTCTCTTGCGACAAATCCCGCACCGTCTCGACCCCGATGCGCCCACGCCCCCAACGCGAGAGCTGAATCCGGATCACAGGCCCAAAGGTCTCCCACAACTCAAACCATGCCGCTTCGTCATTGGCACGCAATCGGGCGATGAAACTCGTCGTCATATTGGTCAGCATGGACAATCTTTCCTCTCACGCGTGAGACCCGACACCAGATCGACATCCGGTGGATCGGCATTCTTTGGAAACTGCCGAGTAGGTTTTCATTTTCCGCTCTCTTGAGGATACCCGAAAACAAGCCCTATGGGTGCAAAAAACACGATTGGGCCTGTCCGAGAACCCCATCGAAGCCCTGTGGAGATGCTTTTCTTCATATTTTTTGGACCCCAACATGAAATTCGCTGCCCCACTTCCCCACTCATACCCTGTCGAACATCGAGCTCGACAAACACAAAACCAACCCCGATCCACCTCGATCGGGAACACAAGACCCCGTCGATCCACAGGAAGATCGACAACAAGCTACGGAGAAATATCATGGGATGCATTGGTAAAACAGTCGTACGCGGCGTCGTGATCACCGCCCTGGCCGGTGGTGTCCTTGTTGCAGTCGCAGGCCCACAACGGGCACACGCCATGTTCAATCAAACACGAGGCGGAATCATCGGCGTCATCGACAACAACATCGACGACCCCGTCCTCCTTCGTGCACAGGTCAAAAAACTCGAAGCACAGTACCCCGGAAAAATCGCTGAGGTCCGCGCCGATCTGAGCGAAGTCCAGACACAAATCGCCCAACTCGAACGCGAAATGCAGATCGCCACCAAGGTCGTCGCACTGGCAAGCAATGATCTGAGCGTCGTCGATTCCCAAATCGCCCAGGCCCGCGTCACCCAGAGTGCAAACCCGGGTGCGATCGTTCGCATCAGCTTCAATAACAAGCCCGTCGATCTCGACGATGCCTACGCCAAGCGTCAGCAAATCGAGCAAACCCAAAGCCTCTACGCCACCCGGGCACAAGACCTGAGTATCGACTTGGGCTACCTCAACGACCAAGAGGCCCAGCTCGCCGATTTGCTCGATCGCCTCGTTGCTGAGCAATCCGAGTTCCAGGCCAAGCTCTTCCAGCTCGATGCCCAGATCGACACCATCGCTCGCAATGATCGGCTCATCGAGATGATGGAAGACCGTCAGGACACCATCGACGCCCACTCCCGATTCCAGGCCAACTCATTGGATCAACTCAATGGCCGACTGAGCAACATCCGCACCGAACAGCGTGCCCGTCTCGAAGCCATCGCCGGACGAGATAACTCCCGAAACTATGTCGATGAAGCCCAGTACCTCATCGACCAGGAAGGGCGAGTCCAGGATTTCGATCATGAGCCTCAGGAGTTCAACATCGAGCCAACGATCATCGAGATTACCCCTGAAGATACCGCTGTCGAAGGTTCGGTGGCTTCAAACAACTGATCCCTGATCCAAACCCACACAGGCAATCCAATGTAAGGATCATGCTGCCCGAAGAGTCATCCGGCTCCTCGGGCAGCTGCCGTTTTGGGATGAAGATGGTAATGGGAAATGGGAATAGAAGTTGGTGCCCTCCTTTGACCCGAAGGGCAAAGGAGGTTCTTGACCACCTAAACTCCCAAAGCCCTCCTTCACCCTCCGGGCTAAAGGAGGGCACTCGCTCACGCGCAGCTTGAGCAGGTTTGGGTCAAGGACTCAACAAAGCTCTGATTTTTTCGATATTGTTTCGAGCACATGGATCCAAATAAACCTCAGAGCTTTCCAAATACTCGACGATCGCCATCGCTGCAAAGGCGATATCGGCTTCACCGACATCAAAGTGCTCTCGTTGGAGATAAAGCACTATCCCTGAGGTCGATGCGCACGGTGCTTCTCGCGCTGCATAGGTTGCCCTCTGTCCAATCAAATCTGCATTGCGGAAGTATCCGATCGTGAAATGAAAAATCGCCTCTGCATCCTCGGGAGAAGTCTCTTCACCTGCCATATACATGCCCGATATCGCATCAGAGATATCAAGAGGGCTCGGGCTCGGGAGAGAGGGGTCGGCATAATGCTCAAAGAGAGAATACGGACTGACCGATGGTGCCTGAAGACTCAGAATAAGCACACCAATGCCAGACCCTAATATCAAAACGATGAGTACAATGGAAACCCATTTCATGCACCAACTGTATGCTGGGTGCCCCGACTCGCCGTCTTCGGCGCAGTCGGGGCTTCGATCATCATAACAAGCTGCTCAGCCCAAACAAACCCCGCCATTCTCGCTCCCATCTTCATTTGCTGCTTTGCTGATCTGCTGCTCTATTGATTTCCCCCATTCCACGCCTATCATCACGACCCAACGCCCAAGGTGGGTATTGAACGCCCTTTAGGGCACAGACCGAGGTGAAACCATGCCATTTGAATGCCACTACTCCGGAAAAAAGACAACCTTCGGCAACAAAAAAGCCTACGGTGGTGCCAAACTCTCATCCGGCGGGTTCGGGCTCAAGACCACCGGCAAGAACCGACGCAAGTTCAAACCAAACCTCCAGAAGGTCAACGCGGAGATCACCAACGCCGATGGCTCGAAGAGCGTCGTCAAGGTCTACGCCTCGGCCCATGCGATCCGTTCGGGATTGGTCGTCAAGCCTCTCAAAAGAAAATACGGATACACCCGCCAACAGAAACTCGCTGCTGCGGGAAGCTAAAAAGGCCTGAAATACTCCAAAGCCCCCGATTCAGGGTGTTTATGACCCGTATTTCCGATCAAATTGTCCTTTCAGGCCTACATCCTTGCATGTAGGCTCTTTTGTTTTTGCTGCAAATCCTGTATACTCATCAGGTTCAATACGAATGGAATCTGAAACTGGAGGGCACCGGATGCTCTGCGAATGTGGTCTACACGAAGCAACGATCCACGAAGTGATCATCACCAACGACAAAAAGAAGGTCGAACGGCACCTCTGCGAGCAATGCGCCCGCGAACGAGGGGTCAGTGCCGATCCGTATATCCCCATCAGCCAACTGATCTCCGCCGCCAGCTACATCATGGGACAGGCAATCACCGACACCGACCCCCCCTCGTGCGCCGACGATAATGCCGACTCGATGAAGGGTCAGATCAAGCCTCGCCCAACGATGAAGACCCGGACCTCCCCTTTGGCCTGCACTGGATGCGGGCAGTCCTTCTCCGATTTCAAAGAGAACGGATTATTGGGATGCCCGGGGTGTTATCAGGTCTTCGAAGATCGGATCGGGCCGATGATCGAACGGGCCCATGAAGGCGGGTGCAATCATGTCGGCAAGGTGCCCAAGCGAGCACTGTGCGAATGCCAAGACGCCAACGACGCCTCCCGCATCGACGCGTTGCTCGGCGATATCCGTCAGCGCGAAGAACGCCTCGATGCCCTGCGTCAGCGCCTGAGCAAATCCATCCATGACGAAGAGTACGAACAGGCGGCGATGCTCCGCGACGAGCTCACCCGGCTGACCTCTTTGGCCTCTTCACAAATTGAGCCCACACCGACTTCTCCATCTGCCTCATCTCCGCCATCTCCACCATCTCCATCATCTCCATCAAACCCCTCGCCCTTCCCCTCCTAAGATCAGAGGCTCAACGGATCAAATCATTTCAATCAAGATTCACCGCACAGCCGGGAGACTCCGATGCAGGCATCTGATGATGCACACAACGACCCCAGCCCGATCCACGAGCCGGCGTTTATGCACAGCGCCGAGTGGCTCCGTGGGCTTGGTGAGTCAAGCGATGTGGTGATGTCTTCGCGGGTTCGTCTGGCGCGCAATATCTCGGGGTTTCCATTCACGCCTCGGGCTTCGCGGATTGATCGCACGCAGATCCTCGAAGCATGCAAGCGGCGCATCCTCACGATGTCAACAGCCAACGCTGCGGGGACCTCTTCGCAGTTCATGTGGATCGACCTGCATCAGATCGGGCGCGAGGATCGCAACCTGCTTGTCGAGCGCCAGCTCATGTCGCGCCAGCACGCCCGAGGCAAGCTCAGCACCGGCAAGGGTGGGCTCGATGAGCCTCGCAGCGTCGCGGTTTTGATCCCCGACGAGCGTGTGAGCATTATGATTAACGAGGAAGATCACCTTCGGCTTCAGACCATCCGGTCGGGGTTGGCCCTAGGGGCGTGTCTCAAAGAGGCCAACGAATTTGATGATCTGATCGAAGCGGGGATGGACTACGCCTATCACCCTCGATTCGGGTACCTCACCGCCTGCCCGACCAATGTCGGCACCGGGCTTCGGCTCTCGGTGATGCTCCATCTGCCCGCCCTCAAGCTCACCGGCGAGCTCGAAAAAGTCCGCCGGGCTGCCCAAGACATGGGGCTGGCGGTACGCGGGTTCTATGGCGAAGGGTCCGAATCCCCAGGCGAGTTCTATCAGCTCTCCAACCAAACCACCCTGGGCAAATCCGACGACATGCTCCTGCGCGAGATGGAACAAGAAATCATCCCCAAGGTCGTCGGGTATGAACGCCATGCGCGCAGAAACCTCTTGGCCAACCGTAGGCAGATGCTCGAAGACCAGAGCTGGCGCGCGCTGGGCACCCTCCGCCACGCCCGCCTGATGAAGGTCGAAGAGGCGATGGAGCTGCTGAGCTTTGTCCGTCTGGGTGTGCTCACCGGGATTCTCGAAGGCATTGGCGTCGAGCAGATCCACAGCTTGCTGCTCAATATCCAACCAACACACCTCCAAAGAACGCTCGGTGCGGTGCTGACCCAGCAAGAACGCCGAGTCGCCCGCGCCCAGCTCATCCGCACACAACTGGGTGCCGGTTCGCCATCTGGTTCACCTGGTTCACCTGGTTCGCCGTCGTGATGTCCTTGCCTGCGAAGGATCAACCTGAAAAAGCGTTCACCTGGCCTCCCAAAGTGCCAGATTCACAGGCTGCCAAAGCCTCCGTCCCAATCCCGATCCGCCTGCCCAACCGGATGATCGAATCCATCGAGACGCATTTGCTTGGGCGGACAGGGCTGGCCTTTGATCGCTGGGCCCAGCAGACCGGATGGACGAGGGACGCTGCTGAGGACTACTGCTGGCGTTGTGGCGGAAGTGTCGGCGAGCACGAGACCCATGGCGAAGGATGCGCAACCTGCCGGGCCAAACCCCTGCCTTGGGATCGAGCGATTCGATTGGGACGATACGCAGGCACCCTCCGCACCGAAGTACTCGCCCTCAAGTTCAAATGCTGGCGTCCCACAGGGCACGGCTTGGGTATGCACCTGGGCAAAGCGATCAAGGATCAGCTCGATCTCGCCCAGATCACCCCGGATCAGGCGGTTCTGGTGCCCATTCCGATGCACCGGTTTCGGCGGGTCTCGCGGGGCATCGACCACACCCTGGTCTTGGCCCGGGCAGCTTCCAAATCCAGTCGCTGTCCCATCGCCGAGCTCCTCAGGGCCCGGCTTCGCCCAGAACAGGTCGGGCTCTCGATGACTGCGCGGGCACAGAATATCAAAGGGGCCTTTTTTCTCACCCGCCGAGGGCATCGCCAACTTGCTGCTGCTCGAAATGCCGATCGGCGGGTGTATGTCTTGATCGACGATGTGCGCACGACGGGGGCGACCTTTGTCGCCGCTGCGAAGGCGCTCAAATCGGCTTTGAAAGCCGAAAAAGGCACCAATTCGGGTGATTGTGGAAGTCCAGAGATATGGGTTGCCTGTATTGGGGTGGCCGGCGAATCTCGTCAGGCGATTGCCGAGGCGCAGAGTTGAGGGGGCAGAAGAGCAGTGCAGGGGGACACGGAGAGGAAACTTGAGAAATTGGTGAAGATGTTTGCCCTCACCGTTTGACAATCGCTTGATGCGGTCTATGCTTCTCCCCGCCACCACAACCGGTTGGCGACGACGGGCGAAGGCTTGATGTCTTCGAGAGTCGGCCTCTTTGACAAGTAAACAGTTGGGTCCACCACGAGAATGTGAGGCGCCATAAACCGAAGCATATCGGGCCTTTGACAAGGCATTGGTCGTCAAATAAGTCGGCAAGCAAGATCACACTTGTTTGTCTTTACATTCTTGTGCAAGTGGAAGCCCCAAATTTATATTTGGAAATGACACGAAAGAGTGTAAAGCTATTCGAGGTTTTGCCACCTCGGACATAGCTGATTTGATGAAGAGCAATCTTCACGAATCGGTTGTGTAGACCGGCCTATCACGCCTTCTTCGGAAGCACGGATAGGTTAGTCGGATCGGCTTCTTTTGATGCGAATCGGTCTTCGATGCAAATCGTTGGCTGTGCAACAATATTCAATTGAAGAGTTTGATCCTGGCTCAGATTGAACGCTGGCGGCATGGCTAAAACATGCAAGTCGAACGACCTCTTCGGAGGGAGTGGCGAAAGGGCGAGGAATATAATCGAATGTACCCCAAGGTAAAGGATAGCTTCTGGAAACGGGAGGTAATACTTTATGTGCTCTACGGAGGAAAGGTTTACCGCCTTGGGAGCGGCGATTATCCTATCAGGTAGTTGGTGAGGTAAAGGCTCACCAAGCCGAAGACGGGTAGCGGGTGTGAGAGCATGACCCGCCGCATCGGGACTGAGACACTGCCCGGACTCCTACGGGAGGCTGCAGTAACGAATCTTCCGCAATGGGCGAAAGCCTGACGGAGCAATGCCGCGTGTAGGATTAAGCATCTTCGATGTGTAAACTACTGTCAATGACTAGAAACAATGATCAGTCATAAAGGAAGGACCGGCTAATTCAGTGCCAGCAGCCGCGGTAATACTGAAGGTCCGAGCGTTAATCGGAATCACTGGGCTTAAAGCGTACGCAGGCGGATTTGTAGGTATTTTGTGAAATCCCACGGCTCAACCGTGGAACTGCAGAGTAAACCACAAATCTTGAGACAAGTAGGGGTCAGTGGAACTATGAGTGGAGCGGTGAAATGCGTAGATATTCATGGGAACGCCAATGGCGAAGGCAACTGACTGGGCTTGTTCTGACGCTCAGGTACGAAAGCGTGGGTAGCGAACGGGATTAGATACCCCGGTAGTCCACGCCGTAAACGATGCACACTAGGTCGCGGTACCTCTCATGGTTTCGCGGCCGAAGGTAAACTGATTAGTGTGCCGCCTGGGGAGTACGGTCGCAAGGCTAAAACTCAAAGGAATTGACGGGGGCTCACACAAGCGGTGGAGCATGTTGCTTAATTCGAGGCAACGCGAAGAACCTTACCTAGACTTGACATGTATGGATTAGCTCTTGGAAACAGGAGTGACGCCCTTGGGTGGAACATACACAGGTGCTGCATGGCTGTCGTCAGCTCGTGCTGTGAAGTGTCGGGTTAAGTCCCTTAACGAGCGCAACCCCTATCGTTAGTTACTAACGCGTTATGGCGAGGACTCTAGCGAGACTGCCGGTGTCAAACCGGAGGAAGGTGGGGATGACGTCAAGTCCTCATGGCCCTTATGTCTAGGGATGCAAACGTGCTACAATGGTATGGACAAAGCGATGCAATACCGCGAGGTGGAGCAAATCGCAAAAACCATGCCCCAGTTCGGATAGCAGGCTGAAATTCGCCTGCTTGAAGCCGGAATCGCTAGTAATCGCGTATCAGCTACGACGCGGTGAATACGTTCCTGAGCCTTGTACACACCGCCCGTCACGTCATGGAAGCTGTTAGTGCCCGAAGTCACCTCATTTCAGGGGTGCCTACGGCAAGAATGGTGACTGGGACGAAGTCGTAACAAGGTAGCCGTAGGAGAACCTGCGGCTGGATCACCTCCTTTCTAAGGGATTTCCTTAGACTTGATCGCATGACGACCCCATGAAACCCTCAACGGGAATCAAAATGGTCGTCATCTCGGTGCGAACCGAATCAAGATCTATGAGCACACTCTCGTCCGTCATCACATTGATCTCTCGCGAGGTTCAATGGACGGATAACTACGCAGTAATGCGTAGCGAAGTATGGACCCAACTGTTTGCCGGTCAAAGACCGTCGCAAAAAGCCTGTTCTCACGAGCAGGCTTTTTCGTGCGCACACATAATCCCCCACTTCGCCTTCGCAAGTGATCTATCCACTATTCTTCATCATCCTCGACAAGAATCTCAGCAAAGGTAGATGGATAACTCTTCTGTCTCTCTTGAACCCATCGCCACTCGGGCTCGCCTGTCTCTTCCCAGATATCTCCAGTGTCCTTGGGCACACGAATCATTAAGGGTACATCGCGAAAAATAATCTCCGCATCTAGATAGAACTTAAATCTGGGATCAAACTGGGCGTACTCGGGGCTGGGCCTAAGAATGAGATCAACAAAACCACGCTTGTGCGCCTTCTCCCAAAACTCGCTTTGACGATCAAATACATCAAGCACATTGCGCTCCAATCGCTTACGGATTCGAAGTTCAAGCCCGCCTCTCAGTTCCCCCACATGAACACGAGCAAGCTTGATCTCATCGCCATCGATTGCAACCGATGCGTCAAAGAGTATCGCAATATCTAAATCAACCCATCCTTCTGAACGATGATGGATACGAATGACATTGGCAGTGTAGCAATCCCTCGTCCCGAAGTGTTCACGGCCCAGCGATCGCTTCGACGGATACTCAATGTAGCCAACTGACAACCCTTGAATCAATTGATTGACGACATTCTCATCCGATACCGGTTTCGCATACTCAATCACTTCGGCTGATCTTTGGATTGTTTTCTCGAGTTGCAAAGACCAGGCATGAACCTCTTGGCCATCTACTAATAATGTAAAATCTGCCCGGGAATGCAGTGTGATCTGATCAGGAGAATCCGTTGGGATTGTAATCGATCTCCGAAAATCAACATAGTTTCCCACGACAGGAGCCCATTCTCTAAGCCGCACCTGTCCACCGCCGATTTGAATAGGGAATGGCTTATCAATCCAGTCACGCTCAAACTCAATGTTGATCTGAAACGGTGATTCAGTCCCATGAGATTTCCTCCATTTGTCAAGAACTCTTGACTTGGGTGTCCTCAAGAATGGGGTCGCTACAGATACCCCTCGATGATTGCCCTTCACAATAAGACGGTAGTAAACCATCTGATCCTCATCTTGAATAATTTGCCTCGTTTCAAACTCAGCAATGAGCGAGGACTCTACAAACTTGTATAAGGCATCGCCTACAAGGCGTTTTTCAAGCATCGCAATAACCAACACCTCCCCCCACCGCACATCCCACACCAGCGTTTTATCCGCCTGAAACGCCAGCCCCTGCTCGATCGCATCGTCCCAGCTCTTGGCCGACATTGTGCCCGGCACCTTCGATACCCGCACCACCAGTTCATCAAGCGCTTCGTCAACCCCCAAATCCGTCAGCCACAGCACAACCGAATCGGGCATGGCGGTGATGATGGCGTTGGTCTTGCCAGCAGCTCCGACTCCTATCGCCCCGAAACCCGAGACCAGCAGAAGCGTGGCCGCGATCAGCCCGAGCCGTGATCGCCTGCGGAGCAAAGTCCGTCGGCTCGATTCCTGATGAATCCCCCGCCCACACTCCGGGCATCTGGCATCGGCAGCATCCAAATCCAACCCGGCCAGATCAAACCTGCACTTCTTACAGAACCGCCCCCTCGCAACCACCCGCCCACGAAAAGCAAGAATGGAAACGAGCAACCCAACACCCAGCAGGACGATGCCGATGATAATCATACAAGAAGCATACCAAACTCACCGCTCAGGGTTGCTCTGAATCTTCGCCCTCATCCTGCTCGATTATCTTGCCTTTGATCCAATCATCGGCTGACGAGGATGAAAACCCAGACACACTCGCCGTGATCTCGACCGGGACAGCCTCAAAGATCATCGTCAGATCAATCACCTCTTGAATCTCAGGCGTGGACTCGGCAAGCGTGGCGTCCGTCCTGAAAATCACATCAACCTGCCCTTGCTCGATCATCTTGTCAAGAATCGCCTGTGTCTGTGCGTGGCTTTGGGCATTGGTATTGTCCACCGACCATGAGATTCCCGAGAAAAAATCGCCCCCCATCCCCTTGGTCATCCATTGCCCAATCCGAATCTCTTGCCCATCATCGAGCTGAGCATACGCCCGAAGCGCGATATTCGTCGGCAGGTTCCTGCTGTATGTACTCATCGAAAGCACCCTTGTCCGAAGCCCCGGCTCGGGCTCAGGAAGAACCCTGAGCAGACGAATCGCCGAGATTCCCATCGCCTCGCAGGTACGCCTGGCGAGCTCTGGATCATCAGCCATAGGCACGATGGGCTCACCGGGATCAATAATCTCCACCTCATGCTCAACACGAAAACGCCCAAGCACCAGCTCGTTTTCGAGTTCCTGAGCCGGAATATTGAGCGATGCGGGATACTGATCAGACGCTGCCGAGAGGATCAAATCGTACTCGGCATAAACCACGAGTTTCGAGCCAACCTTGCGATTGAGCTCGCCGCTGGCGGGGACGATTGGCGTCGAAGCCGAGTTCGTCCACCATCCTCCTGGTTTGGGCACACTGACCAACGCCAAGGGACCAAAGGATTGTTGGTCAACAACACCATCAGCGACCCATTTTCTCGACACGGAGTATCCGGTGTACCCCCCGGTGAGTGCGTTGATTCTCGCGGGAGCAATCTTCATCAGCCCATCGACTTTCTTCGCTCCCCGATGCACCCGGTCGCGAACGAGCACCTCGCTCGATACGCCGAGGAGCATGTATTGCTTGAGTTGCTCCTCGCTCATATATCTTTCGACGCAAGCGATATAGAGCACCTCGCCCCATCGCGGATCGAAGGCTGCGACCAGATCCGCCTGGTGCGCCAACCCGGCTTCGATCGCCTTGCTCATCTGCGAATCCGACATCGAATTGGGCACCATTGAAACCCGCGTGACCAGTTCATCAAGGGCTGCATCCATCCCCATCTCTGTCAACCCCACCACCGCCCAGTCCGGCATGGGCTTGAGGATCACGCTTGCATTTCCAGATGCCCAGAACCCCAGCATTCCGATCCCGCTGAGCATCAAGATCAAGGCGGCGACGAGTCCCCCTCGTGATCGCCTGCGGAGCAACGCTCGGCGGGCCGAGGGCTGACAAACCACATACCCACACTCAGGACATTGCGCCCCGGGCTCTTCCCACGCTAAACCCGCGAGATCAAATCGGCACTTCCGGCAGAACTGACCACGAGCCACCACCCGCCCACGCCAGGCGAGGACGAAGAGCATCGAAGCGAGAAAAACCAATATCATGGATGCGGGGATCATGGAAGAGAGTATACAGGATTAGTCGTCATCGAGGAGCTCGCCTGCAATCGGTTCGAGACGCTGGCGGCGTGCCTCATATTCTACGGAAGTTAGTGATTCGCCTACCCGAGGTTGAGAGGCAGACCTGAGGCTCACTCCCTCTCTTTTCGTGCCGTCCCTCTCGATATAATTCGTCGGGTAAAGTTCCTGATGATCGATGGGAACATCTCGCCAGATAATCTTGCGGTTGATCACCTGTTCGAACTGAGCATCATCAAGCCCCGCCGACAAATCTGGCATATAGATCACATCAATCGTCCCTTTTTCGCGTGCAACTTCCCAGAACGATTCATGATCGATGAAATAGTCGAGCCAGTTGCGCCCAAACTGGTAGGGGTCGGGCGTCATGTAGGCGTAGCGCGTCTGCTGAAGTTCAGGAATAGATAGCCTTGCAAAATCAATCTGCTCGACGCCGTTGTCCAGCACCAGCTTGCCGAGCAAACCAAGTTTCTGATCGACAGAGCAAGAGATGTGCAAAATCGATGACACTCCGCTCGTGATATCCTTCTCAGTCTTGGCTTGTTCTGCATCAACAGGCACATCGACCTTGCTCATTTCAAGTGCCTTGGCTACTTGGGCGATGACTCGTTCATCCGTGAACGGCTTGAGATACTGCGGGTTTTCGGCGCGTGTAATCTGTACCTTTTTCTCAATCAACCACTCGTGATAGACGGCTTTCTCTTTGTAAATCGTGATCTGAACTGGGAAGGTAAAAAGAAACTCGCTTCGGTCGAGATCGAGATCGAGTCGGGTGCCTGACCTGCTCCCACCCCGTTGGTAAGGCACCCAAAAGCCTTCATAATCGTCCATGCTCAATGCACTTCCACTACGAAAACCACCTGCCCGGCGATCCTGTATATTTTCATATGGTCTAAATGCCTCGATACGGTCATGAAACCCTGTTATCAAGCCTGAATACTGCTTTGATGGGAGGAGTTGCCGCAGTTCGTTGAGGAATGAATAGGACCAGGTTCCACGCTTGGGTTCGAGTCTGATCAATGTATATTTTATCGATTCCGTTTCAAAGCCAACCTCTTCATGCACCTTCAGATCAAAAAGAATCGCCCCTTCAAGATAACCGAATATTTTCTCCTGAGGCATACGGTCAAGCAAAAACGAAAACAACAAAACATCCCCCCACCGCTCATCCCAAACCACCGCTTCATCGGCCTGTGCCGCAAATGCACGATCGATCAAAGTCTGCAGCCCCTCGTCGCTCAGCGTCCCCGGGATCAGCCGATCGTGCAGCTCCTGCAACGCCTTCTTATCCCCGCCTTCTTCGAGCCGCAGCAACAACCCTTCGGGAAACTTGGCATACCAATCGATATTCTGAATCGCAGGCATCCTCGAAACGCTCGGCCACGCCAATCCGCCGCCGCCAACCAACATCAACAACACCGCGACCACTGCAAGCCGACGACCAAAAACACGCCGACCGTCCATCACCGTAGGCGTGCCCGGAATCACCGCCCGCCCGCACTCGGGACACACCGAATCACGCGAGAGCGTCAACCCATGCAAATCAAACTTGCACCCCCGGCAATGCGGATGCACCGAAACCACCCGCCCACGAATCGCACGGATAAACAACACAATACCAAACAAAAACACAGGCCCAGCAAACATCAAGATCATCATGGCAGATGATAGCCCAAACGACAATCGCCAAACGAATCGCCAAACTATGTTTCTCGCTGATCCTTCTTCTTCGGCTTGGGCGCATGACGCACAATATCACCCGTCACCAGATACACCACATCCTCGGCGATATTGCCAAGCAAATCACCCACGCGCTCAAGCTCGCGCGAGATGCGATACATCAGCATATATTCCGATGCGTTCGTCGGGTTGAGCTCAATCTTCGCACTCAGATCTTTGAATGTCTGTTTGTCAAGCCGGTCGATGACCTTATCTCGTTTGACCACTTCCTTGGCCCCCTGAGCATCAGCGTTGATCACCGCGCGCAAAAGCTCCTGACACATCACAGGCAGCCGCTCCCCCATCTCACGCAATGACGCGGGCCAATCAGGTGTTTCGCTCTCGATCTTCTTGCTGATCTTGGCGATCGAGCTCGCATGGTCGGCCAGCCGTTCGATATCCGAGTTCGCCTTGAGGCTAAAAGTAATCAGCCGAAAATCCGCGCCAAAGGGCTGCTGCAATGCCAAAATCCGAAAACACTCCTGCTCGATCCGCACCTCCTCTTGGTCGATCTGCTTCTCGATTCGGCGAACCTCCTTGGCTCCTTCACGATCCGATGCCCAGAGCACCTCGAGCGATTGCTTGAGCAAATCAACCGCCTGCGATGCTTCGCGGATCAGTCGTCGCCGAAGGGCTGCGAGCTGTTGATCGAGTTGGGTGACACCCGCCACCCGCTGCATCGGAGGCGTGTCGGTTGAAGATTCGGTGACTGGCTCGGTCGGTGTTCCGTTCGTATCAGGCATGGTGCATCCTTGGCTCAAAGCAGTATTCCTCAGCGTTATAGTCTACCACATTGCACGCTCAAGAGTATGAAGTTCGTGTGAATCATCGCCTACCCAACCCACGAAAGCATCGCCTTGGCCCGCTGCATCGCCGATTGGGCTTGATTCTTCGGGCGGGCATACACCTCGGCCAACTGCTCGCCCGCGCTCGTATGCGCATTGGTCTGGGCGAGATCGCCTTCGAGCACCCGCACCTCCACGGGCGCACCGCGCAACGCGTCGGCTACCCGATCGGGCATCGCCGTCAGAAACACCACATCCTCGCCCCGCTGACTCACACCTCGTACAAACAACGCCTGATACAAGGCCCGCACCCGCGCCCGGAGCACCAATCGCCTCACCAGCTCGGGCGGATCACCATACGCGCTCGTCAGATCCGCCACCACCTGGTCGATCTCCTCTTGCGTCTTGGCGGTGCCCAGCCGACGATACCCCTCGATCCGTCGCACATCGCTGGGGATATACGCCTTGGGGATGTATCCGAAAATACCAATATCCACACTCGTATGCATCACCTGCTCGGGCGCGCCGACCTCGGTCAACTGATGCACCGTCTGATCCAAGAGCTGACAATACATCTCGTAGCCAACCGCCGCGATATGCCCCGACTGCTCGGCCCCGAGCAAGTTCCCCGCGCCGCGAATCTCCAGATCGCGCATGGCAATCTTGAATCCTGCCCCGAGCATCGAGTATTCCTCGATCGCTTTGAGCCGCTTCTGCGCCACCTCCTTGACCGTCCGATCCTCGGGCAACAACAAATAGCAATACGCCCGTTGATGCGATCTTCCAACCCGCCCACGCAGCTGGTGCAACTCCGACAATCCAAACCGATCCGCATCATTGATAATCATCGTGTTCGCGGTCGGGATATCAATCCCCGATTCGATGATTGTCGTCGAGACCAACACATCGGCCTGCCGGGTCATGAACTTGTGCATCACCTCTTCGAGCTCATGCCCCGCCATCTGCCCGTGCCCAATAATCACCTTCGCGCCTGGCACCAACTGGCGCACAGTATCGGCCACCGATTCGATATTGTGCACGCGGTTATGCACGAAATACACCTGCCCCTCGCGGGCAAGCTCTCGTTGAATCGCCCGCGCGATCCGGTGTGTGTTGTACGGGATCACCTCCGTCACGATCGACCTGCGATCGACCGGAGGCGTCGTCAAACTCGAAATATCACGCAGCCCCAGCATCGACATATGAAGCGTACGCGGGATCGGCGTCGCGCTGAGCGTCAGCACATCAACCGTCAGACGCAATCGCAACAACTTCTCTTTGTGCTCAACCCCAAACCGCTGCTCTTCGTCGATCACCACCATCCCAAGTTCAGCAAACCGGATGTCCTTCGATAAAATCCGATGCGTCCCCACCACCACATCCACCCGCCCGAGCTTCAAATCCTCGATCGTCCGCTTGATCTCCTTGCCCGATTTGAACCGCGACAGCGACTCCACCCGAAACGGATAATCCGCAAACCGCTGACGAAAGGTCCGCTCGTGCTGCTCGGCGAGCACGGTCGTAGGCACCAAGATCGCCACCTGCCGACCCGCCTCGACCGCCTTGAACGCTGCCCGGATCGCCAGCTCGGTCTTGCCGAATCCAACATCGCCACAGATCAACCGATCCATCGGGCGCGACGATTGCATGTCCTTCTTGATCTCGATCATCGAGCTGAGCTGATCCTCCGTCTCGTCATAGGGAAACTCAGCTTCGAACTCTTTGAACATTGTCGTATCACTCGGATACGAAAACCCGGGCACATGCTCGCGCGCTGCCCGCACCCGAAGCATCTCCGAAGCCAAGTCCTTGACCGACTCGCTCACCCGCTCCTTCTGCGCCTTCCACTTCTTCCCCCCAATCGAACTCAACGGCGGCTTGCCCTTGAACCCACCGACATACTTCTGCACCAAACAAATCTGCGAACACGGCACATGCAATCGGCTCCGCCCCGCGAACTCGAGCGTCAGGTATTCCTCCTGATCCTCTTTGCGTTTCTTCGCTTTGGGATTGAACTGCCGACGCTGCTTGGCGGTCCCCGACGCATCCATCACGCTCATGCCGACGAACTTGGCGATCCCGTGCTCGCTGTGCACCACGAAATCATCGACCTGGATATCCAAAAAAGTATCCATCGTCCGCCCGGCCCGAATCTTCTGCATCCGCCGACGAACACTCGAACGATGCAGCAGCTCGCCCGCAGGCACAATCGCAAATCGCCCGATCCCCGCGCCGCTGTCCGACGCCTCCCAGATAAACCCGCGCCGGATGTCGAGGATCTCCCTCCGAACATCCACCCCGGGCGCGTGGAGCGTCAACAACTCCCCAAGCCGAGCAAACTCGCCATCTGAGCCACACGCCAGGATCACGGTATCAACCTGCGCCTTGAGCTCGCCGAGCTCACGAATCGCCCCCGCCACCTCCCGATCAAACGGCGGCAGCGTCCCCACCGGCAACCCGACCAACGAATCCGCGCCCGACTTGCCCGCTGAGAACTGATTCACCTCGGCGAGCGCATGAAACCGTGTTTCCAAAATCTTCAACACCGCAGGGGGCCCAAAGATCGCGCGCCCATCGCTGATCCGCTCGAAATACCCCCGCCCCTGCTCGACGACCTCGAAAGTCTCGGCGAGCAACACAACCGATTCCCTCGGCAAATACTCCAACACCGATTGATCGTCCCGACTCCCCGCCAGCTGCGACTCACCCACCGCGCCGAGCAACACCGAGCCGATCTTGCGATCCGAACCCATCGTGTCGATGTCGATCTCACAGATCGAATCAATCTCATCGCCAAAGAAATCAATCCGAACAGGGATCGGATCGCAGCTGGCACCTGACCCAGTGGGCGGGAAGATATCGAGAATCCCGCCCCTTGAAGCAAACTGCCCCGGATACTCGATCGTGTCCACCCGCTCATACCCGGCGCGACTCATCCACTCGATCAAATCCCCCGGCGAGAGCTCATCACGATCGCCAATCTCCCGCACCAACGCCCCGATCCGCGCTTCACTCGGCACCGGCTGCATGAGCGCCGCCATCGGCGCGATCAATACATCGGGCACCTCGCCGCTGCGAAAACCCGCGATCATCGACGCCCGCTGAGCAAACAACTCGGCGCTCACACTCGATTCACCGGGCGAGAGCTCCAACGCTGGGAACACCACACTCCGCCCCGCCTCCACCGCTTGGATCTCCGCGTGGATATCCTCCGCCTCATCGAGATGGGCACACACAATCACCACGGGGCGTTTGATCTGCCGGCTCAGCGCCAACGCCACCAGCGAAATCGACGCCCCCACCGACCCCGTCGCGATCATGCGATGCCCGGTGTCCAATCCCTTGGCGAAGGCTTGGAACGCGCGATCCGCGATGATCGGGGTCAGCAAATCCACGATGAACCAGTCCTTTCTTTCGCGCAGCGCATACCCGTGCCCGGAATCATCAGCCCAGCCGATCATCCCACGCACACACTTCCAATATCGCAGAGTTTACCCGCCCTGGTCGTCCGATGCGCTGGCCCGCCGACTCGAATCATCGTCAGCTTCGCCCAGAATCACCCGCGAGCGAAGCTTCTCGATGGTCTTGGGCCCAATCCCGCGGACCCGCTCGAGCTCGTCGATCGTCTCGTACGCACCATTTTCTTCCCGATCGGCGATGATCCGTGCTGCCAGCGCCGGGCCAATCCGAGGCAACAAATCCAGCTCGCCCAGCGAAGCCGTATTGAGATCAATCCGCTTGATCGCGCTCATAGATGCAGAATCGGGCAGCATTGACTGAATCATCCCCATCCTCGTCGGCGAAACAGAAGTCGGCTGCGAGGCGATCCGCTCCCGGGCATCTCGCTCGATCGTGCGATTCCACGACCACCCCAATCCACCCAGCGCTGCAACCCCGAGCACCACGCTAGCAAAGATCGCTGCCGGCGTACGCGTCCAGTCCGCATCCCGCTTCTTGAGAGCTTCCGATTTCTTCTTCGACAAACTCACGACCCGATGATCCCATCAGCCTGAGGCTCGCCCCGCTGAAAATCAAAGAGGTGAGGCGACAACACACGCTCAGGAACAATCCCAAGCTCCACCGCCTTGCGGAGCTCGACAAATCGGCGGTACGCTTCACGCTTCTCAAGCCGACGATCCAAAAGCCCGCCCGTCCGCATCTCCGTCACCCCATTGGGATCGGCAAGCTCATGCCAGCAAACCGACTCAATAAATGGCTTGGACAGCGCCACCGCGCCAAAGGCAGAAAGCCAATCCGCCTGCGATTGCTCCGTCCACCGCCGACGCCAGAAACCGGCATCGGGGCATGACTCCGATTCCTTACCCGGCGATAAAGGCCCAGAAGGCGCACCGAAGGCCGAGAGCGCGATCGGGCGATCGAGCATCGCGTACTGATCGAGCATCGCACTAAACGCCATCAAATCTCGCGTGCACAACCCCGGCGCATACGACCCCATCTGCACCCGAAGCGAGAAGGTGTCAATCGGAATCCCCGATTGTGTCAGCATCTCGGCATACAACACCGGAGGCAAGGACCTTCGATCGCTCGTGTGATATTCGCCCCAAGGCTCGACAATCTCCACCTGCACCTTGGCCCGTGGATGCAACTTGCGCACCACCAGCACGCAGATTCGTGTCAGATCAATCATCTGTTGAAAATCGAGCTTGAAATGCTCGCCGCAATGGAGCCCAGAGCACACCGTCCATCGGCTCACCGTCCGACGATACCGCGTCACGATCGACTTGAGATGCTCATAGACCAACTCGCGGAGCGTCTCGTAATCATTCTCCCAGATATACAACCAATCGGGCACGCTCGACGGGCGAAAATCAATCACAGGCCCAGCGACCACAGGCTTCTTAGCCGAGCGGATCGCCCATTCGATCCATTGATCCGTCGGGGTATAGGCATACTCCCCTTCCATCGGCTCCATCTCGACCCAGCGCATCGGAAGCGTGATAAAATCACACGATTCGATCACCGCCGACTTGGTCTGCTCGGTGAGCATCCCAGGCGAAACAAGCGAACCCATCGCGGGCTTGGTGGGAAGCACAACCCCCCCACGCGCCGGATGAAGCACCGGCATCGCCCGCTTGGTGATCCCAGGGTCTTCAGAAACGGACAAATACAACTCGCCGGTCATCCGAGCGCCAAAGTCCCGTTCGGTGATCAAAATCGCCAGCCGCTCCGAAGCTTCGAGCGCAATCCAAAGCGCCAAATACCCAAGGCGCGACGCCTCCTCGACACTCCCCGTATGCGTGCTCGACTCAACCAACGCCCGCGTGAATATCTCCCGCGCAACTTCGAAAAGCCTCATCACCGTCGAGTCCGGGGGGATATCAAACGCCTGCCAATCTTCGAGCTTGGTCAAAAACAGCATGATCCGATGCCGGGCCAACTCGAGTGCAAGGATATAGGGACGATCACGATCCGGAAGCAGGCAGGTCTGCAACGCCCACACACCCAACGGGCGAAGACGGATATCGTCAATAATCGGATACCCCGCCACACTCTGGTCAAGGCTCGCGAGCCTCTGGGCATCAAGATCGACCTGCAAAGCCAACGCGGCAGCCTCGCCGGTCCCCTTGACGCACCGGACCACCCCTCCCTCGACCACCACATCACCCGCGATCGGCACCGAATCTGGGCCCAGCAGATAAGCACCGGGGAGCACCGCCAATGACAACGCAGCAGATTTATCTGGGGAAACAAAGCGCAGCATAGGGGATCGTACACTCCTCATTCGACCCTGGTTGGCACCATGCACGCCCAGAACCCGATCGGTCGTTACCAGTAAGGATATGGGATCGGGCACCAATGAGCGACCCGATTCGACGGATTCGTGACAGTTTTCATCCATCCCCTCCCCCTCTTGCCTTTCTCTTGCTGCTTTTCTCGCAACGATCCCTTCACCCGCTGCCCATTGCCTGGCTATCCTCAGATCATGCACACGGATCCGCCTTCCTCTGCCTCCTCTTCGATACCAAACCCTTTGTCGGATTCCCACGCAGCGGTTTTCGACACTGACCTCTCCTTGCCCAATAAACGAGCAGGGAAAGTCCGCGATACCTACACCCTGCCTCCAGGCACCGATCTCATCGGCAACCCAACCCCCTCACGGATGCTCATGATCGCCACCGATCGGCTCTCAGCCTTCGATGTCATCCTTCCTACCCCGATTCCCGAAAAGGGCAAGCTCCTCACCCAGATTGCCACCTTCTGGCTCCGGTGGATCGAAGATCAGCACCTCTCCCCGACCCACCTCATCACCAACGAGCTCGACCCCATCCCCGACGAGGCCTTCGCAGGCTCGACCACCCGCCAGATGCTCGAAGGACGAACCACCATCTGCAAAGTCTGCAAGGTCATCCCCATCGAATGCGTCGTCCGAGGCTACCTCGAAGGATCAGGGCTCAAAGAATACCGCGCCACCGGCACCGTCTGCCAAATCCCGCTCCCCGAGGGGCTCACCCAGGCAGATCGGCTCCCCGAACCGATCTTCACCCCCGCGACCAAAGTCGACGACGGGCACGACCAGAACATCGGGTTCGACCAGGCCTGTGAGCATGTCGCCGAGCTGGGCGGGCGATCACTGATGGAAACCCTCCGCGAGCGTTCACTGAGCATCTATGTCGCTGCCAGCGCCTATGCCAAAGACCACGGCATCATCCTCGCCGATACCAAGTTCGAGTTCGGATTCCCCGTCGATGACCAAGGTCACATCACCTCCCACGATCCCATCCTGATCGATGAAGCACTCACCCCCGATTCCTCGCGCTTCTGGAGTGAAGCCGACTACCAACCCGGACAAGCACAACCCAGCTTCGACAAGCAGTTCGTCCGCGAGTACCTCGAATCACTCGTCGCATCAGGACAATGGAACAAAACCCCACCGGGCCCAGAGCTCCCCAACGACATCATCGCAGGCACCCTCGAACGATACACCCAGGCCCGAAACCTGCTCGTGGGGCCTGGGCACTGATCCCCAGCAGCTCAGTCACACCCCGACGGCGCAGACCCGATTTCGTTCTTGAACTTAGTTCTTGATCGCACCCTCATCGCCTTGCTGCTCGCGGGCTTTGAGCTTACGCTCGTACATGACCCGGAACTCTTCCATCCCCGATGGCATGGGGAAAATCAGATCAAACGGCTCCGATTGGCCCTTCTTCTCAAGCTCATCAATATAAGGCTTGAACCGGATCACCAATGCGTCATAGGCATACCGGCGCAGATCCTCGGGGGCATTGCCATAGAGCAACTCGGCCTCCTGCGGGCCCAGCCTCGCGAGGTTGTTCACAAAGATATTGCCCGCAAAGAACGCAAAGTCCCGATCCATAAACTCCATCCGGGCACCGCCGGAAGATGCTACAACAATATTGAACTGCTCGCGGAAGAAATACGCATGGGCCTTGCGGGCATACTCCCACTGACCCCGGAAGACATCCATGTCCCCGACCATCAACCCAGAATAGAACGCTGCCTGCAAAGCACCCGTCACCTCAGAAACCGCAACCTGAGGCGACCCCATCGAATCAAAGATCTGAATCTCCGCAAAATACTTGAGCGACTGGGACCACTCATCAATCCGGGTCGTGTCATTGATATTCTGACCCTTCCAGTTGCGCCCAATGTCATACCAATACTCCGCCTGCTTGATATCGCCCCGCCGATACAAAAACCGCACCGCATCACGCAAGAAGTTCTCATACCCCGCAGAGAACTGCCGGTACGCCTTGGTCTTGGACTCAAATATCCCTGAGTTCTCCATGACCTCATTGAGCATCGACCCATAGGTCGGGATGAAATATGGATTGGGCACGCCCTGGTAATACGCCACCCGGTTCTCGTGCACATCGAGATAGTTGAAATACACATCGCCATGACGCCAGAGGTCCTGGACAGACTGCATCACCAGACGGAACGCATTGACAAAATCAAGCGAATCGGCATTGTGCTCGTTGACCTCCATGCGCCCGACATCAGTCCCCCGAGCGCTCCAGTAGAGCGCATGGGCAGCAGGCAGGCGGTAGTCGATCGGCCCAAACTTGCGGATCTGCTGAACCATCCGCACCGGCTCCATGAAATAATCATCCATCAACACCCGCTGGCGCACATGATGAATCAGATCCGCCCACGCCTGCTCGTCGGTAAAACGCTCACGCAGCGCGATAAAAGCCTTGGTCTTGGGTCCTGCCGTTTTCTTCACACCCATGAGCCGACCGGCACGCACCACCTCATCGTGAAGAATGTAGCGCTCGAGAAGCCTCTGCCCGAGCACCTCGCCCAGCGCCGACTCATACGCCTTGGCGATCTCCTCGGCTTGCGGATTTTGCTGAGCCAACCCTTGACGGGTCGCTGGCGCATCGACAATCGGCTGAATCCAATTGGCATACTGCTCGATCACACTCGCACGGTCACGATGCTCGGGATCAATCATCGGCGGCCGACCAAGAATATTCTGCCACTCATAAGCAAACTGACGCTTGTAATACTGATTCGCGTCGTCGGTATACCCTGCAATCTTGTGCAAAAAAATCCACGCCAACTCTTTGTGCATGTGCATGTCGTTGGGATTGGCACGAATCCCCTCGTTGCGCAACAACCGAATCCCCGCGTTGACCCATCCCCACCGCTCTTCAGGCGTCTGCGTCGTCACCGAGATGTTGTACGCCATATTCCACGCATGGAAAGTCCAGACCTGAGGCAGCCTGGGCTGAAGACGCGTGATCCACTCGGCCAGCTCCACCGCCTCGTAATACTGACCGTTCTCTTTGGCGTTGGTCGCACGAATCCACAGGTAGTTGACAAATATCCCGCGCATCGCCCCCATCGCAACACCAAGGGCAACCATCGGCGGATCGCCGTCCTCTGCCCGGTCGGTGTACGAGAGCTCATTGCGTCCCGCCGAGTTGGTGATCGCCGTTCCAAACACACCCGAGCCAACAAGACCCGCGAGCAAAAAGAAGGCCGCGATCAATCGAACGCGCTGTGTATGCGACATAGATCCGTCCTCCTATTCGATCATTGACCCGAGTAAATCGCCAGCTGTCGGCGACGGAAAATAAGCGTACCTGCGAAAAAGAACACCACCGAGATCGCTCCCAGTGCCATCACACCCCGGCTCACCGAGCCCCATGAGAGCATCTTCCCATCGGCCAAACGAGCTGTGGGACGAAGGTCGTTATACACTTTGAACACCGTGCTGATCCAATCCGCAAAGTAGTAGATCACGATTCGGAACGCTGATGGGTCGCCGCTTTTGTCTACCTTGCCCCACCCGGGCAGTGCGTCTTGCACAAACCCGGCGCTCTGCCCGATGAAGAACAACCCACCGGCGATCAAGCACGCCACCGGGAAGCTCGCAAAGGTTGACGCCCACACCGCGAGCATCGCCAGCATCGCCAGCTTCACCCATAAGACGATAAACACCCGCACAAAGTTCGCGCGATATCCCCCCACCGAATACGAAATCTCGAGCCCGTCGGGCGGGATGGTGAAAGTGTTGACATTGGTCTGGATATCAAAGTTACCGTCGGCAGCAGCCATGAGCTGGCCGTTGAAAATCTGAAGCCGAATCTGCCCGTTCTCATTGATGAACCCAGGCGAGAGTGTCATCGTGTGCGAGAACCCAAGCCCCGTCCGCCTCGGAGGCAGAACCGTCCCCTCGTCAAATCCAAAGGTCAGAATATAGAAGATATCCGGACGATTCCCCTCCGCATTGATCTTGTACCGAAGTGTGAGCGGAAGATTGAGCCGCTTTGCCTGCCCGAGCCCGTGGAATACGAACTCCTCATATTTCTCGGTCACCGGGTCGATCGACAAATACGCCGACACCTCGTCTTGAAATATCTTGTTCTTAAGCGCTGCCCGCTCGGCGGGATCAGGGTTGTATCCAGGCTGGGTCCGACGCTCACGCTGAATCTGCGCTTCAAGGGCCTGCTCAAACACCGGATCATTCATCGAAAAAGGTAACGAAGGACGAACCGACACACGCGAGGTAAGCACCTGGGTCTCGAGGATCAAACGATCCTCCGTGATCCCCGTGCTGTCACCGGCCATGTAAGGCTGAACCTCACCGATGGCAGTCTGGTTGCGCAAATACTCGGTGAATAAAAACACACCAGTAGCAGAAACTGCCAGCAAAATCGCTGCGATTGTCACCACACCAAGCCACTTACCCAGCAGATACTGCCACGCAGCTACAGGCTTGGTCATCGTCTGCCAGATCACCTTCTCACGCTGCTCATAAGTTACCGTCGCCGCGCCAAAGAACACCACCAGCAATGCAATAAACAAGAAGGTAAAACCCGAAGAATACTGCAAGAAGGTCTGCACACGATACCGCAAAGACTGGTCATCATTGAGCAGCATCGGCATCGCCGCGAGCACAAAGAACAGCATCACAATAAACACCAGCGAAATCTTCATCCGCACCGCTTCAGCCAGCACATTGCGCGCAATGGCAGGCACCGGATGCGACGAGCTCAACGCCATGCCCGCAGCACGCAAAAGCACCATGAAACTCAGCGTCAGGATAATCATCCCCACCGCGATCGAACCAACAATCTCAAACGACGAATCCCGAAGCAGGAAATAAGCCCCCGCTGCTAACCCGGCAAGCAACGGATACACAATCCCAAGCCCCATCCACACCACCAGAATCAGCATCAACGAAACTACCGCAGTCCCCACTGCCAGAAGGGTTCCGGGCTTGGCATTATTGAGCAGCCTCTGAATCTGCTGAATCTGCGCAAGCTGAGGATTCGCAATCTCGTCGCCGGCATAGTTGGTCACCGTCGCGGGCAGCTCATTGAGCAGCTTGGACATCTCCTGGTTCTCGACGCTGTTGTTGAGCAACGCATACCCGATGAGCAAAACCGCAACCAGTGCGATCACCGCACTCACGATGATCTTGAACAAATTCCCTTTCTGAAGGTGATCGAGCTTGGCGATGCGTTCGCGGATAGTCACCCTTTGGACTCCTTGTCATCACCCTCTTCATCTGAATCTGCTGAATCTGCACCATCCGCGTCAGCATCGAGCAGCGACCCGATAACCCCGAGATCGACCTCCTCACCCTTGGGCAGATCACCCGCAGGCTCCTCCTCCTGCCCCGCCGACGCATCATCCTCGCCGTCGCCATGATCCATCAACGATCCAATGACTGAAGGCTCATGGTCCGCTTCCCGATCAGAACCAGAAACAGAACCCGAAACAGAACCAAGATCGGCACCAAGGTCGGCCACAGGGCCCTGCGCCCCTTCCGGCGCATCCGGGACCGATCCGGAAACACCAGGCGCTTCTGAGTCACTCATCAGCGAGTCAATCAACGCCTCGCCATGCTCGGCGGATTCTTCCTCTGCCCGCAGGAATGCCGCGGTCGATCCGCCGTGCATCGCCCCGGAGGTCGAGGCTTTTTCGGTCTGTGCTTTCTCGACGATTCCCAGGAAGAGCTCTTCGAGTTTCTGTCGTGGTGCCGAGACGCTGCGGATGGATTTCTCGCCTCCGGATCGTCTGCGGATCACTTCATCAATCTCGGCGATCGTCTGGTCATCGAGCTCGTCGGTCTCGATCTGCGTCCGCCCCTTGCTCGAGAGCAAATCTTCACAAGTCCCCTCATCGCGAATCTTCCCGCCATAGAGGATCGCCATCCGATCGACCACATCCTCGACATCGGTCAGCAGATGGCTCGAAAGAATAATCGTCTTGCCGCGTCGCCCAAGTTCGAGGATCAAATCCTTGACCTGCCTGGTCCCGATCGGATCGAGCCCAGTGGTCGGCTCATCGAGAATCAACAAATCCGGATCATTAATCAGCGCCTGCGCGATCCCGATCCGCCGTTGCATCCCCTTGGAATACTCGCGCACTGGGCGGAACTGGGCGTGCTCGAGTCCGACCATCTCGAGAAGCTCGTCGATGCGCCCTTTGCGGGTTCGGTGATCGAGCCCGAAGAGCTTGCCGTAGTACTCGAGTGTCTCGCGGGCATTGAGGAACGGATAGAGGTAGCTCTCCTCGGGCAGATACCCGATCCGCTTCTTCGTCGCCACATCCGTCGGCGGCTTGCCAAACACCACCACCCGACCATGCGTGGGTTTGAGCAACCCCAAAATCAACTTGATAATCGTGCTCTTGCCCGAACCATTGGGCCCCAAAAGCCCGAAAACCTCGTGCTCGTAGATCACCAGGTCAAGCTTATCGACCGCGCGGGCACGATCTCGCACCCAGAAATCCTGAAAGACCTTGGAAAGCTGTTGACACCCCACAACCGGTCGGCGATGTTCCTGCTGTGCTGCGTGCCGATCAGACGAAAGCGGGGCTTGTCCGGATGTTGCTGTGGATTCTTGCATCATTCTGCGTCCTCCACATGGATGCCACGATCTGATTTGTACACATTTCTTGTAAAGTCTTCTCGCCTTTGAAGCATCGCATCGACCGCCTCTTTCCGCCGTTTCTGGCGGAGCCGTTCAGCTTCAACATCAGGATCAGAGCTAATCAGCAGCTCGGCCTGGACACTCTCAGGGAGATAGATCGTCGAGACAAAGTCCTTGTCCAAGAACTCACCCATCGCCAAAGACCAGTCCCGCGCCACCATCAACATCGGATTGGCTTCAAACTGCGCCTGCTTCGCATTGAACTGCTCAAGGTCGGCGATGGACTCGGAGACTCGCGTGGTCGCGTAGGACTTGGCCGTATTGAGAATCTCAGAAACCTCGCCCGAAACCAGCGCCAAGGTGCTCTGTCCCTGATAGTTGGTCTCTTGACCGGCAAGCACAAGATCAATCTGAGCAAGCAGCGCCGAAGCCTGTTCGTCCTCGCCAAGCTCGATATGCCGCTCGTATGCCTCGATCATCGAAATGAGCACCGACGCCGCCCGCCCAGCGACCTCGTTGAGCATCTGGTCCCGCTCAAGGAGCGCATCTTCTCTTGCTTTGCCCGCGTTCTGCGCTGCCGACTGCACCGACGCAAACTGGTTGAGCAAGAACAAAGGCGGGGTCTTGCGCACCAGCACAATACGGTCGATCGTTATTCCGGATTCAAGCTCATCGAGCGTTTGTTGGGCAATCACACGCACACGCGCTGCGATCGACTCGGCAGATTTCTTGAGCAGATCATCAATCGAAGTCTCCGCGATCACCTGCACAACCCCCCGCCGAACCGCTGCCACAATGATCGCAGGCTCCTGCTCGGGAAGAATATTCTCGATATACCGCATGTGATTCGAGCGATGATAGTTCGCAGTCCACTGGGTATGAGCAATATTCAGATCGGAGGTAATCAGCGACCCATCGCGCGATGGATTGAGCCGACCCATGTTACCAAACTGATCGAGCGGGACTTCAAGCAGCGCATCGTCAGAGGTTGTCCCGGGGCGATTGGGCATAAAAATCCGCGAAATCGGAACCTCGACCGCCCCGCCTCCGATGCGGATCAACTCTCCAATCGGATAAGGCCAAGTCAGGTGTGCACCGGGCTCGAGATTCGCCCGGGTTGGTTTTCCGAGGAAGACCGCAATCCCGCGTTCGCCTTCGTTGATCTTCTGAAATCCGCTGAACACAAACAAAACCAGAAGCACAACCATGCCCAGCTGCAAGAACCCGTAGGTAATCCGCAACGCATCAGCCAGCGACTGATTCGCAGCATCCATCCGCGACTGGTTCGTCACCACGCCCGAATCCTGCCCGCGCGCAAAGCGAACCGATGCAGATCGGCCTGTAATCAAACCGGCACTTTGGACTTCTTCGTCTGCCCCGAAATCAACGCCGAGCTTATCGCCCAGATCGTGATGCTGGTCTTGCGCGTTATGCTCCGCATCTCTGGTTTCATCATTAGGTACATCATTAGGTACATCCGCCATGGCCTAGCCCTCCGCCCCGTCTTGGGTTTGGTCTCTCGGGGTCGGAAGCCCGCCATCGGATTGCTTGAGCATGTCAGGATCAAAGAGCTGCATCCCATAATCAGAGGTCGAGAAGATCAGCGTAAACTTCTTGGCCATCGACTCACGCATGAGTTTGATGTTCTGGATAAACACCGCCAGCTCCGGGTTGATGTTCTGCTGCGCCAGGTACGGCGCAGCTTCGGTCTCGCCCTTGGCCATGATCTCGTCGGCTCGGCGCTGAGCAAAGGCGCGGATCCGATCCGCATTGCTCGATGCTTCAGCCCGGATCGCCCGGGCTTGTGATCGTCCTTCCGATTCGTACCGCTCAGCAAGCCGATCCCGGTTAGCGCCCATCCGGTTGATCACCGCCGAAGTTGTCTCCTCGGGGAGCACAATCCGGTCAATCCCGACGGAAGTAATCAATATCCCATAATCCGCCAGAGGCTTGCTCCCATTGACCCCGTGGACAAGCAGGTCATACACCTGCTGCTCGATCTGTGGGATCACCGAAGCGCCGCTCTGCGAAGTAAAGAGCTCGCTCATCTTGTACTCACTCGTCCGCCCGAGCGCACTGCGGAGCAAATCCCGAAGCACATCCTCCTCGGCCTTCTTGAAATGATCAATCGCCCGATCACCCGCGTTCGAAAAACTCCGGAAGAACAAAAGCGGATCATCAACCCGATAGGTCAAATACGCTTCAACAATGATCTGAAAATCATCCGCGGTCTGCACCGTCTCCGAGCGGGTCTGCACGATCCGGATCCGCTTGTCATATTTGGTGACACTCTCGAAGGGATAGGGAAGCTTCCACTTGAAACCCGGCTCGGTGATGATCGAGTTCTCGCTGGCAGAACCAAACCTCGTTTTCACCGCCGTCTCAGTAAACCGCACCGTGAAACTCGCGCTAAAGAGCACGATCACCCCAACGAAGAGGACTCCAAATACCGGAATCGTCAGCTTTTTCAGCTTGAGCACGACTCGTTCTCCAATACGCCATCTTGGGCGCTCATCACCCGAAAAAACGGGCACTATCCAAACTCACCAGCGATCACCATCGTCGCCGACGAGCACTTTCCTTACTGCATCGCTTCGCCCGCCTCGGGGTCGAACACATCCGTACCCGTCTGCTTATCCTGCAACTCGAGTCGAACCTTAAGCGATCCCAGATCCGCCGGCGTCAGATACACCCGCGACTCTTTCATCGCCTCGAGTAACGCCTCGAAATACATATTGCTGCGATAAAGTGCAGGCGAAGCAAGGTACGCCTCTTGCTGACCTTGAAGCAAACTCGCCCGCCCACGCTCGGACATATGCCGATCCCATCGCTTCGCACCCGCAGCAAGAATCAACTCGCCCGCCTCGCCACCGGCCCGCTCGAGCAGCCTCTGCACCTCGAGCTCGGCCTCGATATATTCAACCGACTCACGCCCGAGCTCGCGGCGCATCTCGTTGAGCCCGATCAGCCGATCATTGATCTCCTCAGCAAGCTCAACACTCCCCGCCGTTTCGGTCAGCACCGTAATCTGCAGCTTCCTCGCCTCTTCAACAAGCGACTCGCGGTTCTGCCGGGCAATAATCACACGCTCAAACGACGGCGCCACCTTCGTCGGTGGATGCACCCCGTTGACCCCCACAAAGAGAATCTCAATCCCCGCACCCTGCCCAGAGTTGAGCTCGCCAAAGGCATCCTCGATTCGCTCTTTGAGCTCCAAAGGCATCTGCGTCCGATGAGTCGCAAGCACCTCGTGAATCGAAAGCTCGCCGAGATACTGCGTCACCACTCGACGCCCGATCTGCTTGAGCAACTCCTCACGCTGACCCGGCACCGCGAACTGATCGAAAAGCTTCACATTGCGGATCACAAAGTGCACAGGAACCTCGACCGCCAAGAGCGAGAGCTCCGCAACCGATGAGCTCTCGTGCGTCGGCGTCTCCTCCTCGCCCTGGGCCTCCACAATGCGGTCGGGCTGAACAATATTGAGCCGCTCGACACCCGTATGACTCTCCGTCCACAGAATCGGTGTCGTCGCAGGCGAAGGAGGGTTCGATGCCAGATGAAGCACACGCACGCCCGTCGTCGTCCGGACTTCTGACTCTCCACGCTTGCTCATCACCACAGGCGTCTCATATCGCGAGAACGGCCAAGGCAACTTCACATGCAACCCAGGACCAATATCGCCATCACCCCGATCGCCAAAGCTGATCAAAGGCTCCGAAATCCGACCGTTGGTCACAATCAACCCACGCTCGTGAGGTTCAACCACCACCAGCATCGTCATCAACCACCCGATCCCAACACCAATCCCGACGAACATCACGATCCATTTGCTCAAAAGCTGATAGAACCACGACGAGGTGACATCAATCCCGAACTGATAGTTGACCGCTTCGCCGACATTCTCCGCGATGCGATCTGGAGCGGCCAAAAGTCCCAAAAGCCTCGAATCAAAGGCCGGGCGAGGCGTCTCGCCGGGCTTGCGCGGGCGATACACATCCAAAAGTAGATTGAGACCAATCTCCAAACTGAAAACCATCATCCCAATCGAAACAATGACCGGACTCCACACAATAACCGTGTTGATCCCCAGCGAGAGCTCCAAAAACGCCCCCACCGCCATCACCACGCCAATAAGCGCCCCGGCAACCGAAATCGCCGAACCGGCACGAAGATTCGACCACGCATCGACCTTGCCCATCCCCGAAACAAATCGAGCAAAGACAAAACCGACAACCGCCAGCGAGAGCCCGATCGCAAGCATCCACCCCGTCAGACGCGGCGAATAAACAAACGACTCATTCTTCAAGGCCATCTCGCTCCACGAGTTGAGCCTGCTGGCACCAACCCAGAAGTTCATCACGCCGATCAGAACCGCGCCACCGGGAACAACCCACTTATAAATAAAAGCCAATCGCCTCGCAGCGACCCGAAGCTCGTCGCCCACGGAATCAAATGCACTCGCAGCCGAGGCACCAGAAACGGCCAGCTGGTCCGCCTCCATCGCTTCCATCCGCTCACGCCGATGCTGATCAAAGATCAAAAGCAACAACCCCCACGCGATCAATCCCGTCGCAAGGAATGTCGAAGCTGTGCCCGCAGCCCAATCACCCGCGACTCGGCTATAGAAAAATACGATCGTTGTCAGCAAAAGCTGAAGCACCAATCCGACCAGACTGATCGAAGACGCCTTGCGATACGCCAAATAGTCGCCCTTGTTCATGGGGTGTATCTTTCCCTAGTCAGTGTCAGTGGATCATTCATGGGGGTCATGAGCCCTTCAACCGTCTTCACAGGCCCGGGGCTTCACAGGCCCGGGTATCGGGTACGGAATAAGGATCGCACATGCGTTCCGGCATCGGTCGCCCGACCAACCCGAGATCACCAAGGCGAATCGGCCACGAGCTTCGAGGGGTATTGTGGGCAGGCTCTTGCCCAGTTTCCACCCCAAAATTCATCATCTCGCCCCCGCGTCGCATACCCACGCCTGGTCTACCCAAGTTCACACCCGGCACAAGACAGATATCTACCCGTTCCTCTACCTGTTTCTGCACCTGTTTCTGCACCCCGAACCCGAGCCAGTGTGTGCATCTCGCCACGAGCACTCGATGCGTGCAACACCGTACGCCGCTGGTGCCCACCGGGTTCATCTTCATACACGGAATGCTCAACTTTGTGCGCACAAATACCGAACTGATCTACACCCCGGGCGTATCAGAAACACCATCGACCCCAAAGCTCAACGAAATCCCGCCCAAAGCGCACTTGATGCGCTGCCACATCCCCATTCACTGCACCTAGCATGACCCCTCACATGATTACACCTGTCATCCCCATCGCGCGCAACGCATTCAAAGAGAGCATCCGTCAGCCGGTGTTCTTTGTCATGTTGCTCCTGGCCGCCTTTATTCAACTGCTCAACACCTGGATCGTCGGATTCACCATGGGCGCCAAAAATGTCCCCGGCGAAGTCACAGGTGACAACAAACTCCTCCTCGATGTCTCCATGGGCGCCATCTTCCTCTTAGGAATCATCCTCGCTGCCTTCATCGCCACCGCGGCGATCTCACGCGAAATCGAGAACAAAACCGTCCTCACCGTCGTCTCAAAGCCCATCGGACGAACCAGCATCATCCTGGGCAAGTTCCTTGGCATCTCCTCGGCGATGTTCGTCGCCATCGGGATCATGATCGCCTTTCTCCTCCTGGGCATCCGCCACGGCATCCTCACCACCGCCGCCCAAGACCCCAATATGCCCGTCATCCTCCTGACTTCACTTGCCATCTTCGGCTCCATCGCCATCGGCGCGCTGGGCAACTACATGTACGGATGGTCTTTCGGGCAGACCGCCTCGCTGACCCTGCTTGTCACGATCTGGATCGCCTACATTGCGCTCCTGTTCATCGACGAGGACTGGACGCTGATGAACCCGATCGAGAACTTCAAGCCTCAGATCATGCTCGCAACGACCTGCCTGGCAATGGCGCTCTTTGTCATGACCGCATTGGCCACCGCGATCTCGACCCGGCTCGGGCAGGTCATGACCATCGCCATCTGCACCGGCGTCTTTGTCATCGGGCTCCTCTCGAACTACTGGTTCGGGCGAGGAATCTACGAAAACCAGCGCATCGGGCAAGTCGCCATGACCGAATCCCCCTCCGGGTTCGACCTCTATGACCTCTACCGCGACGAAGTCTGGAACATCGCTGCCCTGCGCAACGGGATGGAGCTTGAAGAGTTCGTCGATTCCCAGCTCGACCCACGCCGATATGTCACCCTCCGCGAGCTACTCTCGCTCGATCATTCCAAACTCGCCGACGACGAAGTGTTCAACGAGGTCATGCTCCGCTCGCCGGGCTCGCGCATGATTATCACCATGCTGGGCCCACCAACCGTTGATCTCAAACTCGGCGACTCCTTCTACTACGGCTCATCACCCAGCGGCATCGAGCTCGTCACCCCAAAGTTCACCCCCCTCGATCCCGAAATCATCCCCGAAAAAGATGTCCGCGAAGAACCCGCCCTGGTCATCACCGCCATCAACGACGACCGCCTGGTCATCCAGCAAGTCGGCAAAGAACCCCTCCCCCTCGATCGCCCTCCACTCTCGGGCGATTCGATCTTCCTCGGGCCCACCATCGTCCACAAGGCCCCCTTGGTCATCTGGTCGATCGTCCCCAACATGCAAGCCTTCTGGCTCCTCGATGCCGTCACCCAGAATCAGCCGATCCCATTCTCGCATGTCGTCCTGGTCTTCTTCTACGGGCTCTGCCAGATCGTGGTCTTCCTCTCGCTGGCGGTGATCCTCTTCCAGGGCAGGGATGTGGGCTAAAGCTCAGGTTTGTTCGCATTCGAAATCAGTGTTCATCCGTATCGGCCAGCTTGATCGCATTATTCAACGAAGCGAGTTCTTTCAATAAGCTCACGAGCAGTAAGCCTTCACTCAAAACACCAGGCACAATCTGAGGCGAGTTCTTGTCATGCTCGGAAACCAGCATGTGCTTGGAGTACAGCGTTGCTGATGCCCCGAGCATTCTAAAAATCACCGAACCACCGTACCCGCCGCTTGAAACAATCGCAGCAACTCGATTGAGCGATTCAAGATGAAGGCGCTCGGGCACCCGCCCTTTGCCCCGATCCCAAGTGAGAACCGAGCCTTCTACAACGATCGGCCCGGTCTTTCTGTAAAACCATGACTGGATCATCGCACAGCCGGAACCAATCGCTGCGATCACGAACATAGTCGCTGCCATAATCCCAGCAAACTCGATAATCGAAATTTGCATATTCAGCGTGCCTTTGATCTTCTCGATCAGGTACATAATCGGGAAAAAAACACAAAGGAGAATCATCGCCCCGACAAAGAGCATCAGACCTGCCCGAAGCGCTTTGCCTCGGATAGATTTCCAATCCTTATCAATCGCCCACTCCCCCTGCAACTGCTCGATGACCTCATCTCGCCGGGCGATCAACTCTTCACGCGATTGTGTGCCCATCTCACTCACACCTCAGCCATCGCCCGCGCATAGACCTTCACGCACTTCTCCGCAGCTCCATCCCAGTTCAACCCGCGAAGCTCGAACCGACCCTGCTCACGCAGCGTCTGTCCCAAAGGCGGATACCGAAGCACCGCGATGATCTTGTTGGCCATCTCTTCAATATCCCAGAAATCGACCTTGAGCGCATGGGTCAGCACCTCGGAGACCCCCGATTGCTTCGACACAATCACAGGCACATCGTTGCGCATCGCTTCGAGGGGCGCGATCCCGAAGGGCTCAGAAACACTGGGCATCACATAGCAATCGGCCATCCGATAGACACGATCTACATCGCGCCCACGCAAGAATCCGGTAAACAACACCTTATGCCCGATCCCGATCGCTGCAGCATGCTCGATCATCCGCACCGCCATATCGCCTGAGCCCGCGACCACAAACTTCACATGATCTTCTTTTTCGAGCACCCGCTTGGCCGCTTCGATGAAATACTCCGGGCCCTTCTGCATCGTGATCCGCCCGAGGAACAACACGATCCGGTCTCGTTTCTCGATCGCCGCCTCGGCGTGAGGCTCGATCCCGTGCTGCTCGACGCCGTTGTAGACGACATCAATCTGCTCGTTGGGCACGCTGTAGCGTTCATTGACAATCGCTTTGGTCAATCTTGACACCGCGATCACCCGGTCGGCCCCGCTCATCCCGGCCCGCTCGATGTCATAGACGCCCTGGTTGATGTGCTCGCCCGAGCGATCGAACTCGGTGGCATGAATATGACACACCAAAGGCTTGCCGGTGATCGCCTTGAGCATCAACCCGGCGGGATAGGTCAACCAATCGTGGGCATGGATGACATCGAACCGCTCGGTCATCCCCATCGCAGCGACAAGCCGGGCGTATTTTTGGGCATCGCCGAAGAGATCACTGCTGTATCCCCCGGTGCCCGTGCCCATCTCGCCGAGCGATTCGATGACGGATTCGATCACCGTCGCCAGCTCGTGAGCCGATGACCCCGCCAATGATGCAAAGCGCAGGGTATCGCCCGCCGACACAATCGAATCCGAATCAAGATGCCCCAACTGCCCATCGCCTTGCCCTCCTTGGCGTTGTTCTTGGATCGACTCGACCACGCGCCCAAGCACATCGCCCGCATCGACCCCGGGGTACGAACTGGGCATGGATGCCTGGAAGGTTTCGAGCTGGGCCATGGCCTTGCGATAGGCGATTGAATCTTGAGCCGAGAGCGACAAGGGCAGTTCACCACTATTTCCGCCGCCAGCAATTGATCGCCCGGATGCCCCCGCACCGATCGCCTGATAGGTGCGCTGCCCGGCGCGTAATGCTGCTGCTCGCTGGGCGAGAATCCGAGGCCCAACGAGCTCAACATGCGAAACATGACCCTCAGGAACCGGATGAGGCAGCACAAAGACCACCTCGTGCCCCTGAGACACAAGCGATCTGGTCAGCCCATCGACCGCTGTCCCAAGCCCCCCAGACATGAACGGGGGAAACTCCCACCCCAACATCAGAACTCGCATCGTTGAGATTCCACCTTTCCCTGTTCGATTCCGTATTCGATCAATCCTCTTGCGTCTGATCCATATCGCCAAGCTCGCGCAGCACAAGCTCGTATCCCAATAACCAGATCAACGCATGCTCAGCCGCTTTGGGATCACCCATCGGCGTCGAGAGCTTCGATCGGAAAATATACTTCTTCTCAGGCGATCGAAAATGCTCAAAGCTGACCTTCGCATCAACATGCCCAAGGTCGATCACCTCTTCTTCGATCAGCTCGTCGAGCTTGTCGCCAGCGTTGACCAGGTCCGCCTCGATCGAGCCCGAAAGCCAACGATCCTCGGTTTCGAGCCCAATCCAGACATCCCCGTCATCAATACTGACAAAGTACCAGGCCGGTTCGGCAGCATCCTTGGCCTGGCACCAAACCCCGTGATCGTCGATACGGACTTCGCCAAAGACCCCTGCCTGGATTGCCCCTTGCTCAACCGTTTTGTATAGCATTTGTTTGGCCTCAAAGCTTCCCGTTGTCATCATCGCCTCGTCTCAGCGCAAGCATGGCGTGCGCATCCCCGCCCCATAAAAATTTGTTTTCGTGGCAATCCTAGGGGGGCGAGCCCAAAGGAGTGGGCCCACTTCTGAGAATCAGGCTCTGGTTTTGAGTTTCAATCGGTCGTTTGGGTCGACTCCGAGCCAAGTGGGCATATACTCCCCTCCGCATTGCTTGCCCAGGTGGCGGAATTGGTAGACGCGCCACCTTGAGGTGGTGGTTCTCGCAAGGGAGTGGAGGTTCGAGTCCTCTCCTGGGCATTGACGCTGAAAAAAGACACACAGCACCGGAAACCCCGGTGCTGTGTGTCTTTTTGCAAAGCCTCCCATCCTGCACGCTTCAACCTTACTTTTGTGCGACCCACCAACCCGGGTGAAGATCGCTCTCGAAACAGTCGATCTGAGCCCTATTCCGACCCAGATTCCCATCTGTTGAAAAGAGGTATCGCGTGCGAGTACTTGTTGTTGACGATTCCGCCTTCATGCGAAAAATTATTACGGAGATGATTTCTTCGGACCCCGATTTCGAGGTCGTCGCTGCTGCCCGCGATGGTGAAGACGGGGTCGCCAAGGCCCTCGAATACAAGCCCGACCTGATCACGATGGATATCGAGATGCCCAAGATGGATGGGCTCAGCGCGCTGCGTGAGATCAAGGTCAAATGCCGGGCGTTCAACCCGGCGGTTTTGATGTGCTCATCGCTGACCGTCGCGGGAAGTCACGAAGCCTTCAAAGCCATGCGTATCGGCGCAGCCGATGTCATCGGCAAAGACCCCAATACCGTGGGCAAAAAGGACGCCGGGTTCAAAGAAGAGCTCCTCTCCAAACTCCACGCCATTGGCGGGCATCGCAAGCAAATCAAACAGGTCGCCTCGCCAGAAAAGAAATCCGTCGCGGCACCAGTATCACACAATCCTGATAAGGAGATTGATTTCTCCCGAGTCAAAGCCGTCGTCGTCGGCTCATCCACCGGAGGCCCACCAGTCCTCGAAGAAATCTTCTCCAAGCTCTCTGCCAACCTCCGCGTCCCGATCATCGTCGCCCAGCACATGCCCGAGCTCTTCACCAAAAGCCTGGCCGAGCGACTCGATCAGCACAGCAACTGCAGCGCCACGCTGGCAACCCAAGGCACGATCGTTTCCACCCCGGGCATCTACATCGCCCAAGGCGGAAGCCACATCAAACTCACACGCGTCGCAGGAGGCAAACTCGTCACCAGACTCACCGAGTCCGCGCCGGGCGCGATTTATCGCCCTTCGGTTGACCTCCTCTTCGAGGTCGCTTCCGAGCTCTTTGGCGATCGACTCCTGGCGATCCAGCTCACCGGGATGGGGGCAGACGGCGCCAAGGGGGCCAAGATCATCAAAGACAATGGTGGGCAGATCATCGCCCAGTCGGCCCAAAGTTGTGTGGTCTATGGCATGCCTCGGGCGGTTATCGAACAAAACCTGGCCGATCAGGTCCTTGAGCCCAAGGGTATTCGAGACCTGCTCACAAAACTTAACGCCTCGCAGTTCTCGGCGAAACCGCCCGAAACGCCTCAGAATTTTGATACTCGACAATCCGCCTAACCCAGAGTTTCGACAAACGGTTAACTCGGCTTCTCATCTACACGATAGTCGAAGAAGTCTTGCTCGAATCCACACGGAGGGGTCAACTGTGCATCAAGAATCCACACGGAACAACCAATCACTTGAACAGCTCCAGCTTGTCAGTTTTACCGTCGGCGAAGAGCTCTTCGCGGTCGATATTCTCAGCGTCCAAGAAATCAACCGGATGCTCGAGCTCACGAAAGTTCCTCAGAGCCCCGAGGGGATCGAGGGAGTCATCAACCTGCGAGGACGGATCATTCCGGTGCTTGACCTTCGCGTCCAGTTCGGAATCTCGGCATCATCCCAGGATGAGCATACACGGATCATCGTCGTCGAGGTGCAGGGCAACACCATTGGATTTATTGTCGATTCGGTGCATGAAGTTCTCCGCATCAATCGCTCGGTTATTGAGCCAACCCCGCAGATGGGCACCTCGATTGATGCGAGTTATGTCTCAGGCGTCGCCAAGCTCGATGAAGACTTGCTGATCTTGCTCGATCTCGAGCGTCTGCTCTCACCCGAAGCACTGAGCAAGCTCTCGAACATGCAACGCGTCGCCGCCTAACCAACTCTCTGGTCATTTTATTCGAAAGTAGTTACTGATATGAGCACCGCAACAAACAAAGTCAACATGACCGCAGAGCAGTTCTCTCGGATGTCCAAAATTATCTATGACCGCTCGGGCATCCACTTCCCGGAAACCAAGAAATACATCATCGAATCTCGGCTCTCGCACCGGGTCATCGAACTCGAAATGGAAGACTTCGACCAGTATATCGCCTATCTCACGATGGGCCCGTACCAGATGGAAGAGTTCCAAGAGATGTTCAACCGCATCACCATCAACGAAACGAGCTTCTTCCGCAACGATGCCCAGCTCTCGGTTTTCGAAGACCGGATTCTCCCGGAAATGCTCGAAGCTCGCGCAAAGACCAAACGACTCCGAATTTGGTCGGCAGCATGCTCGACCGGCGAAGAACCATTCACACTCGCAATGCTCTTGCACCGAACACTCGGCGTCCGACTGAGCGATTGGCGTATCGAAATCCTCGGCACAGACATCTCCGAAAAAGCACTCTCGGTTGCGCAAGAAGGCATCTACACCTCCTACGCCGTCCGCACGACACCTGCCCTGATGAAAGACCGGTACTTCAAGGAAGACGGACGAAACTTCATCCTCGACGACACTATCCGCTCAATGGTCAACTTTGAGAAGCACAACCTCAAGGACAGAATGGCTGCCAAACGCCACGGCATCTGGGACATCATCTTCTGCCGAAATGTGCTCATCTACTTCGATGATGACATGAAACGAGATGTCATCTCCATG
Organism: Phycisphaerales bacterium; assembly: GCA_015487555.1. Taxonomy (GTDB): domain Bacteria; phylum Planctomycetota; class Phycisphaerae; order Phycisphaerales; family UBA1924; genus UBA1924. Next base: position 18,752 of record WFPK01000050.1, on the reverse strand, counting down.
TTCGCAAAACAGCTCGCACCCGACGGCACCCTCTTCATCGGGCACTCAGAACGAATCAAAACACTCACCGACGATTTCACGCAGCTTCAAATCCCACAAGGATTCTGCTATCAGAAAAACGAACATGTCGCCACTTCAAAGGGAGTCTAATCATGGATATGAACGACTTCGATCCTGAAATCTTACAAGACTTCCTCACCGAATCAGGCGAGCTCCTCGAACAACTCGAAGGCGATCTTGTTGACCTCGAATCCACACCGCAGGACCTCGAACTCCTCAACCAGATCTTCCGCGCCCTCCACACAATCAAAGGAAGCGCATCCTTCCTCGCACTGACCAACCTCGTCGACATCGCCCACTGCTCAGAGAGCGCACTCAACACCGCACGCAACGGCGAGCTTGCCATCGGAAAAACCGAGATGGACCTGCTGCTCGCCGCGGTCGACATCCTCAAAATCCAGTTCGACGAAATCGCCAACGGAAACACCAACCTGACCGCAGCCGATCCCGAACTCATCCGAAAACTCACCATCCTCGGCGATGGAGGCACACTCGAAGCCGATGACTTCGAGCCCGTTTCCACACCAAAAACAGACAACAACACCGACCCAGAGCCATCAGAAACAACCCCAACAGATGGGCGAACCGTTCAGCCGATCAAACTCGAATCCTCCGTGCTCGATCTCATCGAGCACATGGCAACCGACATCGACGAAACAATCGCCCAAGCAATCGCCAAGCTCGAAGAGCTCTACGATGCTTCTGCCAGATCATCCGCTGGGTGCAATCTCACAGAAATGTTCGAGGACATCGCCCGCACGGTGGACTTCTTCGATATCAAGGAAATCTCGCAGCTCTCCAATGTGCTTGTCCAGTCCGTCGAGGGTATCGAGTCGCTCGAAGACACACATATCGAGCAGATGGTTCCTCGCCTGCATGGCCTGTGCCTGCTCATCAATGAACAAACCAAAGAGCTCATCAACGAACAGCTCGTTTCTTGGCCCACAGAGACGCTCATCGACCGGATCACCAAATCGGCCGAGGGCAACGAACTCGATGATGGAAAAATCACGCCCAAGTGCGATCCATACGAAGCACTGAAAACCGATGGCATCTCCTTTGGGAACCCGCAGAACCAAGAGGAAACCAGACAAGAAAATCCAAGCTCGGAACCTACCCCCACAGCCGACAACGCGAGCATCACCGAATCCAAATCCAACCCGCCCAACCCGCCTAGTGCCCAGGCACAAGAACAGGAACAGGCCCAAGCACAAGCACAGGCACGCAAATCGAATGTCGGAGCCATCGAACAGACCATCCGCGTCGAAGTCTCCCGTCTTGAATCACTCATGAATCTTGTCGGCGAGCTCGTGCTCCAGAAAAACCGCATCGGCGCCATGTCCGAAGATGTCGGACGCGCTGTCACCGATGCCGATCTCATCGAACAGATGGAAATTACCGCATCGACCCTCGATCGAGTCACCGGCGACATCCAAGTCGCGGTCATGCGAACACGGATGCAGCCTCTCGATAAACTCTTCGGAAAATACCCAAGGCTTATCCGCGACCTGGCAACAAAGACCGACAAGAAAATCCAGCTCGAAATCATCGGAGGCGACACCGAAGTCGACAAATCCGTCATTGAAGAACTCGGCGATCCAATGGTCCACCTCCTGCGCAACAGCGCCGATCACGGCATCGAGATGCCTCAAGACCGGATCAATGCCGGAAAATCAGAGATGGGCACCATCAAGCTCGTCGCCGGGCACGAAGGAAGCCATGTCAGCGTCCGGATCATCGACGATGGCAAGGGACTCTCGCGCGAGGTCATCGGAAGCAAAGCTGTCGAACGCGGGCTCGTCTCCAAGGAACAACTCCCATCACTCTCCGACGAAGAGGTCTTCCGATTCATCCTCGAACCAGGATTCTCGACCGCAGACCAGGTCTCCGATCTCTCAGGACGAGGCGTGGGCATGGATGTTGTCCGGACAAACATCGAGAGCAAGCTCAAAGGCAGCATCTCGATCGACTCCACCGAAGGCGAAGGCACCACGATCAACATCTCGATCCCCCTCACCATCGCGATTATGCCCGCGATGATGGTCGCGGTGAATGATGAGGTCTTCGCGATCCCCCTGACCAACATCACCGAGATCGTGCACCCAACACCCGACATGATCTCCGAGCTTGGCGACGAACCCGTTATCCACCTGCGTGGGTCGGTACATCCGCTGATTAGTTCCCAAGAGGTCTTCGCCGTCCCTGAAGAACAGCGACAAGACGAAAACTTTGTCGTGGTGATCGGGTTCAACCAGAAAATCATCGGGCTGCGGGTCAGCCGGGTCATCGGTCAGCAAGAAATCGTGATCAAACCACTCAACGGCGTGCAGCGCGAAGGACCGATCTCGGGTGCCACCGTACGAAACGATGGTGGGGTCAGCCTCATCATGGATATTGCCGAGCTGATGCGAATCTCTCGGAATCAACGAAGCACCGTGTGTGCTGGACACTAATCACCAAGGATACACAGACGCATCATCATCAAGGAGCAACCAGATGGACGCCAGTTATATCACACCATTCATGACATCAATCCAGAATGTCTTCAGCACCATGTTCCAACTCCCCGTCGAAATCGGGGAGCCTCGACTCAAAACCGATTCAACGACCTCACATGATGTCTCGGGCATCATCGGGGTCTCAGGAGAAATGGTCGGAACAATCGTTCTCTCCATGCCAGGAGAAGCTGCCGAATCCATCGTCGCGCTCTTCACCGGCGAGCAAATGGCAGTCGATACCGATGACTTCGCAGACGCCGTCGGCGAGCTCATCAACATGATCTCAGGCAATGCTAAAGCAGAGTTCCAACGAAAATCTGTCTCGATTTCATGCCCTTCAGTCGTCATCGGTTCAGGGCATCGCGTGGCATCAAACTCGGGCACACCATGCGTGATGATTCCGTGTACCACCGATTGTGGAGAGATCGTCCTCGAGATCGCTCTTCGCGAATCCGACGAAGTTGCAAGCACCAAATCCGCCGCGGCCTAATCAAGCTCGCTCACCAGAAAACACTAAGCAAGGAGCAACCCAATGCGAATCCTTTTGATCGACGACTCAAAGACAATGCGAAACATCCAAAAATCCGTGCTCAAGCAGCTCGGTTACACAGACCTCGAAGAAGCATGCGACGGCCAAGATGCCCTGAGTAAAATCGGTGCATTCAAACCAGAGCTCTGCCTCGTGGACTGGAACATGCCCACCATGGATGGCTTGACCTTTGTCAAAACATTCCGCCAGACAGACAAAACAACCCCACTCATCATGGTCACCACAGAGGCCGAGAAAAGTCGAGTGATCGAAGCGATCAAGGCAGGGGTCAACAACTATGTCGTCAAACCCTTCACGCCCGATCTGCTCAGCGAACGCATCGCCGAGACACTCGCCAAGTGCGGCGTAAATACCTAAGCACCCAACCAGACCAAGGCAAAGCCATGCTCTGGACGAAAAACAGGACAAACGAGTGAGTAATGCCAACTGTGACATTGATGACTTACTCAAGTTGAGTATTGACAAGCAAAAGCTCAATGCTGTCCTGCGCATCGAACCAAACCCATCGAATATCCCCATCACACAAGACGCCCTGTGCGCCTACCTCGAGGGATCCGATATCCATGCGCAGTGTATCCTCAATAAGGAGATAGACCAACTCGCCGAACTTGCCATGGCAGAACCACACCATGCCCATGAAATGATCGTTGTCAAGGGCAAGCCGCCCGTCGAGGGAATCAACGCCGGGTTCGAGTTCTCCGATGAGCTCAAAGCCAGAATCGAGAACATCGCCAAACGAGAAGAAGCGTATCGCAAAGCAGAGCAAGAAAACACTCTCCCAACCGATGCCGACAATGAAGACAACGAAAAAACAATCGACTTCTACAACGAAAGCCCGTTTCTCATTGTGTCCAAAGGTGATCTCATCGGAAGCATCGTCGAAGCATCACCAGGCGAAGACGGGATCAATGTCCACGGACAGGCCATCCCCACAAAACCGGGCAAAGACCTCCCCGATCTCATCGACAGCTCCCTCAAACTCGATGACCAGGGCAATGTCCATGCACGCATCGCAGGGCACCTTACCCACGCCGGAATGAGAATCCGCATCAGCCCGACACTCGAAGTTGGAAGCTATGTCGATTTCTCGACCGGGAACATCGACTTCCCCAGCGAAGTCATCGTCAACGAAGGAGTCCGCGATCGGTTCTGTGTCAAAGCAGGCGAAAACATCGAAATCCGCAAGCTCGTCGAAGCATCAGCACTCGACTCCTCACAGGACATCATCCTCCACAACGGCATGGCCGGACGCGATACAGGAACCATCCGCACAGGAAGAGACCTCAAAGCAGGATACCTCGAAGGTGTCGAGGCATCCATCGCCGGGCGGTGCGAAGTCCAGAAAGAAATCACAAACTGCAAAATCATGATCGCAGGCACACTCGAGAGCCCAAACGCTGCGCTGCGAGGCGGAGAAACCTGCATCTCAAAGGGAGGCACCATCGGATCAATCGGATCCGTCCAAGGCGTCAAAACCGATGTCATCGTCGGATGGATCCCAGAAATCGAAAAGAAAATCCGACTCGCCCAAGACCTCCGACCAAAAATCGAAGCCGCCATCGCCAAACAAACACAAGAGTTTGAAACACTCAAAAAAAGCCTCGGAAAACCAAGCCGGGAGCAAGAAACAGAGATCGAGTTCATGAAGTTCGAGATCGGAATCATCGAAAGCAAGCTCGTTGATCTCGATTCGGCAATCGACCGGCTCGGACAGATCATCCGCGAACACGCCGCCCACAAGCTCAATGTCAAATCCATGATCTTCGCCAAAACCATAATCTGGCTCCCCGGATTCAAAATCACCTTCGAAAACGATGTCAAAGGCGAGCTCTCGCTCGATCTCAACAAAAGTGGCAAACCCATCGTCACCCGCAACGGCAACTCCGAGCCAATGAACACCATCGCCAGGGTCATCGCTGACGATCGCGTCTTGCCGATCGTGCCACCCAAGCAAGATGAGTTCATTTCCGATGACTCCAATGACGAGTTCACCCAAGCCGCCTGATCGACCACCCAAACACACTGCCCTTCAACGGAACCGGATCGCCCAGATCACGGTATATTCGTATATCCTCATCAATCATGTAGACACCGCCCGGTAGACCCCGCACAATACCCCATGACCCCGCTTCAAACCCAACCATCCTCAGAGCCCGTACACATCACACTGGCCCGCCTGGCAGCCGCTTCGGGCATCGTCGCGGCTGGAGCATTCATCGGGCTCGCCCTGCTCCCCCAAACGCACCCACTCCCCAGAACCAATCAGGTCGCCAGCCTCGCCGAGCCCGGAACCTCATCCAATGAGGCGTCCGATGGGATGTCCAAAGAGCCAAGCCCAGGCATCGTCGAGTGCGTCGTCACGCTCGTCTCAGGACGAAAAATCACCGGCGAGCTCATCCGCGAAAATGACCTGATCGTCGTCATCGGCGTCAACGGCATCGAAACCACCTTCCAACGAAAAGCTGTCGCCAAAGTCCTCACCCTCCCACCTGTGAAAAAACGATACGAAGAAATGCGGGCAGCAATCCCCGACAACGATATCGAATCGCGATTAGTCCTCGTCGAATGGCTCCGCGCCCGAAAAGCCTACGACCTGGCCATCAAAGAACTCGAATCCCTCCTCCTTATCAGCCCATCAAACCCGCAGGCAAAGCTCCTGCACACATGGCTCACCGAACACCGCAAGCTCGCACCCGCCAAAAAAACCGCCAAAAACTCGATCCCCACCTCGGCAAAGCCCAAAGACACCCGCGACACCCCCAATCGGCTTCGCAGAAATCAGATCACCCCGCTGACCCCCGAGCAGATCAACCTCATGCGCGTCTACGAGATCGACCTGCGCGATCCGCCCAAAATCAGAGTCCCCGATGAAACACTCCAGACCCTGATGACCCGAAAACCAGACGCCTTCTCGCCCGACAAAGATCAACGCGATGCGATCTTCAAACTCCCCGAGATCGAAAAACTCAAAATCCTCTTCACCCACAAAGCCCGCGATCTCTACAGCCAAGTGGTTGTCCTCGAAGACCCACACTCCATGAAAAAATTCAAAGAAGATGTCCACGCCCAACGCGGTTGGTTCATCAACACCTGCGCCACCACCCGATGCCACGGCGGCCCCGACGCAGGAGCGTTCCAACTCATCAATACCCGAACCAACTCCAACGCGACCGCCTACACCAACTTCCTCATCATCGAACAATACACCCTCCCCAATGGGGCCCCCCTGATCGACTATCAGGCTCCTGAACGATCTCCGCTGCTTCAGATGGGTATGGTGAGCAAAAATGCGCTCACCCCACATCCCGAAATCCCCGCCGATTTCCCAGGCCCCGGGTTCCGCCCGATCTTCCGCTCGACCCGTGATCGCAAGTATCGCGACGCGATCGAATGGATTCGATCCATGTATCAGCCACGCCCTTCGTACGAGTTTTTTGACACGCCCCTGCCAGAAACCAAACCCAACCAACCCGAACCCTGATCCATCAGATACATATGCCCCATCAGGCGCGCTACGATGGGTTTCCCGTTTTCGCAAATCGAATCACCGAGCCTCAGGCTGCACCAAAGCGGCTGCTGCTCAGTACGCAAGAAGTTGAGAGAGAAAAAGGATCAGCAATGACCACCAAATCCCCCACATCACGCACCCGGACCATCGAGATCGCTTGTGCGTGCACCTTGATTGCGCTGGCGGGGATCGCCGGGTGCTCCCGATCCGATGATGCCCAGGCAGCGGTCAAGGAAGCTTCGCGTTCGTTCAGCTCTGTCGCAGCGGGCGATTCAACCGCTTCGGAGACATTCTCACAAAAGGCATACACCCAGACCGAACAACTCGTCTCTGAATATGCAGGCAGCGAGGACGGCTACGCCGAAGCTGCAGCCGTCACACTCTCTTTGGCCAAACTCGGGCAGGCATCACTGGCATCCTCCAAGGCATCCCAGGCCGAAATCGCAGCATTGCACAAAGCACGCATCATCCGCGGGATGATCAACGAATGGCTCACCATGACCGCCATCGCCCAAGGTGCCGGGCAGTTTGATCCATCCGCCGAGCTCGCCGAGATCAACAAGCTCATCTCCATCCGCAAGGATGACATCAAGCAATACCAGGCCCAGCGTAAACAGGTCGAAGCCCGGATCGCCGAGCTCGACGCCCAGATCGCCGAGCTTCGCACCAAATCTGTCGCCGAGCGCAACCAATCGGGTGCCCTTGAGCTCCAGATGCCCCGGGTGAGTGCTGCCGAGGCGGCCCAGATTGTCGTTCGTGTCCGCGAGCACACCCTCCGGGCTGACAACTACGAGCTCGAAGCGATCCGCATCGAAGGCGTCGTCGGCCAGCTCCGCCCCGGCGCCCGCGAGATCAGCCTCAATGTCGAAAAGGCAACCTCCCAGATCGCCCTGCTCGAAGATGCCCGCAACGAGCTCGCCGAGCGTGAAGCATCGAGTAAAGCAGACGCCCAGCTCGCCAACGACGCCGCATCGGCAGCCACCGAGCGACTCGAAAAAGCCGTCGCCGACTATGCCCAGTTCAGAGACACACAAGTCAACGACGCCAACGAAAAAGCCATCTCACTGACCCGCGCCTCGATCAGCGCCCTCCGCGACGCCAACAAGACCATCAAGCAGGTCGCATCGCTGACCAAAGCCTCCGCCCAGCAAACCCTTGCCGAGTGCTACGCACGGCAGGCTGCGGGATATGCCGAAGCAGCGATCCTCTACCACGCCCTCGAAGAGGCAGGCATCCCCGGCAACTGGACCGCCAAGGCCCAAGAGGCCCGCGATGAACAAGCCCGGGCCAAAGAAGCTGCCAATGACGCGTTCCAAGGCGCCGCTTCGGCACTGCGCAGCGCCCGCGTGCGAGGTGACGAAGGCGAAAAACTCGAAGCCACCGCTGCCCGGCTCGATCTCCTCGGCGGGCTCGAACCCGAACCCGAATACGATGACATGAATGACATGAATGACATGAATGACATGAATGACATGAATGACATGAATGACATGAATAACATGAGTGACATGGACCACGACATGGACATGAGCGACGAACCCAACGAAGAAGACGACGGGTAATCCAACGCCCCGCCCTGCAATGCCACTGCGCTTTCCGCGCAAGGTTCTCCTCCGAAAAGCATCGAAGATTCCCATGACTGCAAAACCACCAAGCGAAATCGAACGCCCCGGCACGCCAGTCATCCCCGCGGTCGATCAACACATCGTCAAACCAACCAACCCCATCACCGCCAAAGTCCACGCCACACGCATCTGCACCGCATCGAAAAAAGCCGCCGGATTTGTGCGACATATCGAGTTTGATGTTTCAGGAACCCCTCTGGCAAACACCTGGAACGCCGGGCAATCCTTCGGCGTCATCCCACCGGGCACCCTACCTAACGGCAAAGCACACAAACTCCGCCTCTACTCCATCGCTGCCCCAACCGGAGGCGAAACCGGCGACGGCACCATCATCACCACCGCGGTCAAACGCGTCGTCGATGAACACTGGGACACGCACAAACTCTTCCAAGGGCTCTGCTCGAACTACCTCTGCGATCTTCAGGTCGGCGACGAAGTCACCCTCACCGGACCCGTGGGCAAACGATTCCTCCTCCCTCAAAGCCCCGCCGACCACGACTACATCTTCATCGCCACCGGCACCGGGATCGCCCCGTTCCGATCCATGATCCTCGATCTGATCAAACTCGCCATGCCCTCGCGCGTCGCCTTGCTCATGGGCACCCCCTACGCATCGGACCTGCTCTACCACGAGGACCTGACCAACTGGGCCAACGAGCATAAAAACTTCACCTACCACACCGCGATCTCGCGCCACCTCACACCCACACAACCCAAGAAGCTCTATGTCCAGGATCGGCTCGCTGAGGACTTCGACACCCTCGGGCCCATGCTCGCTTCAGACCGCACCCTGATCTACATCTGTGGCATCGCCGGCATGGAGCTGGGCATCTTCCAGACCCTCGCCAGGCTCTTGCCACCTGACCAGCTCGCCCAATACCTCGATCTCGCCCCCGAGATCGCAGACGACATCGACCACTGGGAACGAAAAATGATCCCCAAAAAGATCAAAAAGACCAAGCGAGTCTTCCTCGAAGTCTATTGAACCCGAGCCAAACGGCTGCAAAGGCGATAAACTCCCCCCGATTCTCGATTCCAGATATGCTCGACCATACCCAAAAGAGGGAACGACCGTGACCCGATCCAATCCATCCAAGATCAAATCCATTGCCCAAGCCCTCGTCTGCGCAGCATCGCTCTTGGCCTTCTCGCCCGCTGCCTTGGCCCAGAGCGGGGCCGACCTGCCGATGTCAACCACCGAGTCCATCTCGATCAGCAGCTCCCAGCGCGCCCAGATCGACGAGTTCGTCCAGGCATGGACCGGACGGGCACTGAGCGACAATGCGCCCGATACTAAAAAAGCACTCGAAGCCCTCACCAAACCACTGACCCAGCGCGGCGTCTCCGTCGCGTTCCGCCAGGCCTATTCGCAAGCAATCACCCCCCTGCTCAACGAGCTCGACGCCAAAGGCACCATCGGCGCGACCCTCTCATCGCTCCGCATCGCTGGCGCTCTGGCGACCCCGGCAGCAGCGACGCGCATCCGGGCAGCGATCAACGACAACGATGACCTCGGCGTCAAACTCTTCGCAGTCGCCCGCACCGGCGATCTCTTCGCTGCAACAAAGGCCCATGGCCCGGCGATGACACAAGGCGACGCCCAAGCCCTCATCAACGCCATCGGCACCCTGGCAGAAGACCAGAGTATCCACGATGAGCTCCTCCGCGCCTGTGTTCGCACACTGAGCAAAGCCACCACCCTCTCTTCAAAGGACATGGGCGACACCCGATCCCACGCCATCGTCGCACTGGCCAAAGCTGTTGGCGCTCGGCTGCGGGCGACCAACATCACCGATGATCCTTCCTTCGCCCAAAGCCTGGGACTCGAAGCTGCCAGCGCAATCACCGCCTCGATTTCGGACATCAGCTCCGACACCACGCCTCAGGCGGTCAAAGCAGCAATCGGACTCGGAGGCGACATCATCTCGATCGCCCTGCGCCGTGTCGTTGGAGGCACCATCAACCCCGTCTCCGATCGTGACCTGACCGTCCGGTCTGTCCAGGCAGGCGAAACACTGCTCTACTTCGCCCTCCGAAAAGACGCCGACCTCGATAACAAGTTCGGCAAACCCGTTCGCCAGACCACCTTCGCCGACCAGCTCACTGCCGGCGACGACAAGGACTTCCGGAATCAGGCTTCACTCTTGCTGGGCCCGGGCTCGCCGATCGTCAAGGCCTTCGGATTCAACGACAACCGATTCCTCCGCTAATCCACAAACTTTCCCCCGCGAACCGCACACAACCAACACCCGCGCCGGTATCGTGTACCTATGTACCGGATGCTCGTCCCAGTTCTACTCCTCCTCGCACTCGTCGCGGCTTCTCTCCTCTCAGACCGCCCGCTCCCACGCGCCGATCTGGTCATGCTCAACGCATCCGAGGTCAACACCCTCGATCCCCAGCGGATGAGCTGGATGCACGATCTGCGCACCGCTCGACTCCTCTACCAAGGGCTCGTCGCCAACGATGTCCTCGACGATGACTTCGCCATCATCCCCGCTGTCGCCGAGTCCTGGACCATCTCACCCGACGCCAAAACCTACACCTTCCACCTCCGCAAAGACGCCAAATGGTCCAACGCCCAGCCCGTCACCGCCCACGACTTCCGCTACGCCTGGCGACGCGCACTGCTCCCCGATCTCGTCTCCGATTATGTCAACATGTTCCTCAACATCAAAGGCGCCCAAGCCTTCTACGACTGGCGACAACAACAGCTCGAAGACTTCCCCGATCGCCCCTTTGACTCGGCTGCCGATCGCCAAAGAGCTGCCTACGAACTCTGGGAGCAGACCAAACTCAAGTTCGACGATCTTGTCGCGCTCTCGGCCCCCGATGACCACACCCTGATCGTCACCCTCGAACGCCCCGTCCCCTACTTCCTCGAACTCTGCGCCTTCGCCGTCTTCTCACCGGTCTATGAACCGCTCGTCGCCCCCTACGAACGCCCAGACCCAACCACCGCCCGCCTGCTCCGCAAACCCGGATGGACCAAGCCCGGCGTCCTCATATCCAACGGCCCATTCATCCTCACCCGATGGCGCATAAAACGAGATATGCGCTTCGAAAAAAACCAATACTTCTGGGACAAAGACAATATCGCCATCGACTCGATCCACATCCCCTCCATCACCGATCCCAACGCTGGAGTCCTCGCCTACCAGACCGGAGCCATCGACTGGATCGCCGATGTCACCGCACCCTACCGAGGCGATATGGTCGCCCAGAAACAAGCCTTCCTCGACGAACACGCCGAGCAAGTCGCCCAGTACCGCGCACAAGGGCTCGACCAGTTCACCATCGACCGGCTCCTCCCCAACGACCCCCGCGCCCACACCCATGCGGTCTCATCCTTCGGCACCTACTTCTACAACTTCAACTGCAACCCCACACTCCCCGATGGACAAAAAAACCCCTTCGCCGATCCCCGCGTCCGACGCGCCTTCGCCCTCTGCGTCGATAAACGATCCGTCGCTGACGAAATCCGCAGACTCGGCGAACCCACCGCCTCCACACTCATCCCCCCACACTCGATCGCAGGCTACACCTCCCCCGCCGGGCTCCCAAACATCGGCGATGCCAAAGACCAAGCCGAGCGCAACGCCATCATCGCCCAGGCCCAACAACTACTCAAAGATGCCAACTTCCCCGATGACTTCATCGTCGAAATGGCATTCAACAAAGACTCCGGGCACGACCTCATCGCCCAGGCCATCGCCAAAAGCTGGCAAAAACACCTCGGCGTCAAAACCAAACTCCAACAAAACGAACTCAAAATCTTCCGCGAAGACCTCAAAACCAAACAATACATGACCGCAAGAGCAGGTTGGTTCGGAGACTACGGCGACCCCACCACCTTCCTCAACATCAACCAATCATCCAACGGCAACAACGACCGCGCCTACAACAACCCAATCTACGACCAGCTCCTCGAACAAGCCTCCACCGAACTCGACCCCGCCAAACGCATGGCCATCCTCAGTGAAGCCGAGCGCATCATCGTCGAAGAAGACCTCCCACTGATCCCCATCTTCCACTACGCCACCATCTACATGTTCGACGCACACAAAGTCACCGGGCTCTCGACCCACCCACGCACCAAGCAGAATGCCTACCTCATCGACATCCTCACCGACAACAAAGGCCCGAATCAACCCAAACCCATGCGCCACAACGCTCCAGCGGAGGCCCCATCGCCATGATGACCCTCATCCTCCGCAGACTCCTCGCCCTGCCCATCATCCTCATCATCATCTACACCATCACCCTCACCCTCGCCTGGGCCGTCCCCGGCAACCCCCTCGAAAACCCCGAAAAACGACCCAAGCCCGAAGTCATCGAGCAGATGAACAAGCAATACAACCTCGATTCATTCCCAAGGTTCTACATCTCCTACCTCACCAGCGCCACCGGGATCAAATACGCTTCCGACACCCTCTCAGGACAACTCCAGCGCGAACGCGACGCCGCCAGCGCCCAAGATACCCCCCTGCCCGCGCGCCCCATCTTCGATCTGGGCCCATCACTCAAATACGACGATCAGACTGTCAACGAGATCATCCGCGACACCCTCCCCGTCTCGATCACCCTCGGCGCCTCGGCCATCCTCATCGCCCTCTTTGTTGGCATCGGCGCCGGGATCATCGGAGCCGTCAAACCCAACTCCTTGGCTGACCTTTCGACCCTCGCCATCTCGATGATCGGCATCTCCCTGCCGAGCTTTGTCATCGGCACCGTCATGCTCCTGATCTTCTCGCTCTGGCTCGGGTGGTTCCCCATCGCCCAATGGGGCACCCCCAAGAGCATCGTCCTGCCCGCCTTGACCCTCTCGCTTCCCTTCGCTGCCTACATCGCCCGCCTGACCCGCATGGGCATGATCGACGCCTTGGGCGCAGACTACATCCGCACCGCCCGCGCCAAGGGCGCACCCGAACGATCCGTCCTGCTCAAGCACGCCCTCAAAAACGCATTCCTCCCAGTCCTGAGCTTCCTCGGCCCCGCCACCGCCATGGCCATGACCGGCTCATTCGTCATCGAACGCGTCTTCACCGTCCCGGGCATGGGCGAGCACTTCGTCAACGCCGTCCAGAACAAAGACCTCTTCCTCATCATCGGCGTGGTTCTGGTCTTCGCCACGATGCTCATCGTCTTCAACCTGATCGTCGATGTCCTCTACAAATGGATCGACCCCCGAATCGAATAGCTCTTCATCAAGCCCCTTGGCACCCCGCCACCGCAAACTCAAAGAACAGAAATTGATCCGCCATATCAAGCACCCCATCGCCGGTGAGGTCTGCCAGGATATTTCCTTCGATAAACAAGCCTGCAAAGATCACCAGATCCTCCGCATCGACCGCCCCATCGCTGTTGAAATCTCCAAGGCATACGATCGCAGGCATCAGCACGACAAGCCCGAGGTTGTTCATGCTCACATTGGGCGTAAACACATTGACGGGCTCATACGACTCGATCGGCTCGCCATAGGCAGCCAATGCTGCCCATCCATCGCTCCCCTCTTCGAGCACCTCGCGCAAGGTGTATGTCCCTGCATCAGGAATCGACACAAACACCCACGATTCGATATACCCATCGAGGTCTCCGCTTCCAAACCCATGCCCGGGATCGACCTGCGCCCCCGAGCCTGAAGATTCTTCGTTGAGTATGGGGTCGATTTCCTCGTCAGCCAAACCCAACCCAAAGGCACTCGTCAAAACGAGCCCCGTCGCCAGCGTGCGTTGCATATTGAGATTCTCCAAAAAAAACAAACTGATTGGAACGGGCGATACCCCTAATACCTCAATCGCCACACGGATATTGCCCGATCCTACCGCCCATCTTTGGCGATGGCCCGATCGTGCCCGAGTCTCTGGTCGATTCAATCAATCCCAAGAACAAACCCGGCAGAATCCCCCCCGTGAAAAGGGGAGATGACAACCAACCCTGCAAAGCATAAAAAGAGTATAAAAATCGTCTACCGCATCTGATTCAGCACATCTGACTCAGTGATGCGCAATCGAGAAACAAGCGCCCGGCTGCACATCGCAGGCGATAAACTCGGCATCGGCAAACTGCCCCGCCTCTTGTCCCGGCGCTGTCAGCCTCAGCACAATCGGCGCCCCCGCATCAACCACCACCACATCGGCGATCGGGTCCACCGCGACCACCGTGCCCATCACACGCCGAGGCGATCCAATGCAAGGCTCAATCCGTCGGCCGCCCGCATGAGGGCGATCAACCCGTAAAGCACGAGCGAATATCCGACCCATCACCAGCTCGCCAAGATGCGATCGAAACAACGCAAGATCATCGCCGGCCTCAAGTGCGATCTGGTAGCTGGTGTTGGGAAAACTCAGCACAACCATCGCCGGGGCTGCATCGGTCGCATCGCGCACCTCAACGAGCGTCCCGCGGGCAAGTGTCGGATCAATCTTGGTCGTTGGTTCTGGGTGGATCATGCCAAGATGGTAAGAAGGCAATAGGCAGTGGGCAATAGGCAATGGGAAGAGAAGAGCTGTCGATCGACAATCCTCATGCCTTCCCACTGCCTATTGCCTATCCCCCATCGCCAGAAAATTCCCCAGCATCTTTGTCCCCGCCGGGGTCATGAAGCTCTCGGGATGAAACTGCACCCCCTCAAGCGGGGCTTTGGACGCATCAGCCCACACCCGGCGCAATCCCATCACCACCTCGACGGGCTCGCCTGCGATCTCATCGAAGCACGACGCCGAGACCTCCCACCCGTCAGCGTCCATCTCAAGGGTCGGCACCGAATCCCGCCGAACCACCAGCGAGTGGTACCGCGCCACCGTGCTGGGCGATTCGACCCCCGCGAACACCCCCTTGCCATCGTGAACAATCGGCGAAGTCTTCCCGTGCATCAGAATTGGGTGCTGTTCGACGATCATCCCGCTGAGATCGGCCATGCACTGATGCCCCAGACACACCCCAAGCACCGGCACCCGCCCGGCGAAGTGCTCGATCATCGCGCTCGACACCCCCGCCTCTTTGGGCGTGCAAGGCCCGGGCGAGATCAGCACATGGGTGGGCCCGTTGCCCCCATCGAGCGCATCTGCCTGCTCGGGTGTAATCGCATCATGACGAACCACCAGCAAATCCCGCCCGGGTTCAAGATTCGGATCGAGCTCGCCGAGCCTTTGCACAAGGTTCCAGGTGAACGAGTCGTAGTTGTCAATCAGCAGGATCATGGTCGAAGTATAGATGGATCGCATCGCAGAGGGCATAAAAAAACCACCGACCAAAACATCTCAGCCGATGGTTTGAATAGAAGATCGTTGTCTATTACGCGGCGTCGCGCATCCAGCTCGTCCCCGCGACGCCGTCCATTGTCACCAGGAACAGGTCCTGGGTGATCGGATAGGGCAGCCGAGAGAAATCCTCCGCGACCCGCGCCCGAAGCCGATCGACAAACTCGGTCGGCTCGCAACTCAGCGCGATAAACATATCACGCGCCGGGGTGGCAACATAGAAATCCGGACCAAGCTGGGCAGAGAGTTTCATGTGCAGATCGCCCAGAAGCAATCGCGCTGCGTCATACCCGTCCTGCTCAGCGACAATCACCGCCTTGCCGCCCTCAGCCGATTCGATGACCTGCATCTCGAGCTCGGGGGCATAGATATCAAGATTCTCACGCGCCAGCTCTTCGAGGTCCTCGATCGTGATGCCCCACTTGATGACCTGCTCGGTCGTGATGCTCACCGTCATATGAGGCATATCGAGCACGAACACAATCACCGTATCATTCACAAAGGGTACATGGGCGACGAGCTCCTCAGAGAGGTGCTCGAAGATCGAGATCGGCTGAATGCGAGGCATCACCCGCGCCTTGATCTGGTCGAATGATTCCTCCGCCACTTCCATCTGCTCGCCTGCGAAGAGCTGATCGAGAAAATGTTCGACGATGTCGGTCCCCCGATCGGGCTCATGGGCCACCATCCGGAAGAGATTTTCGAGATCGAGGCGTCGGCCATTGACCAACAGCTCGCGAGCGTTGACCCGATCAATCTCAAATCCAGGCTGCATCTGTTCGATGAGCTTGGCGACCTGCTCGGCAAACGCTTCGGGTTCCTTGGGCATTGCTCCCATTGCCTGTCCTCCACGACCCTGTCAAGGGCGATATAGGCCCGCACCATGCGGGCTTACCCCCTCTTTCGTCTACCCGACACCCTCACTGGACTTGCATCCCAAGACTCTGATTCCCAATGCCCCCGCACGCACCACTGAGCCGAACATACCGGTTAGCGCGGTCGATAACCCGTCCGAATCAGTTTCTCGATGAAAAATCGAGGTTTCGAGTCCCCAGAGAAGGTCCGATTTGGCAAACCGTCTCGATGATGCTAGAATCCGGACCTGAAACGGGATAAGACTGCTTGGGTGTTTGGGATTGTCCAAACTCAGTCTGATATGCCCACTTATATCCGGAGATGACGCTGTGACCGAACAGGAAATTGAAGCGAAGGTAATCGACATTGTTGCTGAACAAATGGGCGCTGATAAAGCCAAAATTACCAGCGACACCAGCTTCGTTGATGATCTCAACGCAGACTCCCTCGATACCGTCGAGCTCGTAATGGAGTTTGAAGATGAGTTCGAAACATCCATCCCAGACGATCAGGCGGAGAAAATCCAGACCGTCGGGCAAGCGGTCGCCTTCATCAAGCAGGCCAACGGCATCGACTAACCCCCCGCCCTGAAGAACCCCAATACCCCATCAGATACACTGGTGGGGCATTTTGGTGTCCGCTCAGTCCAATATACCCGTCAATGAGCACAAACCCATGTCCCAAAGCCCAAACCAGAACCCAAATCATCGCGTGGTCATCACAGGATACGGCGCCGTCACCAACTTGGGATTCAATGCGCAAGACACCTGGAACGCGATGCGCTCAGGAACTTCAGGCATCTCCAAGATCGAAAACCCCGAGTTCGAAAAGTTCGAAGGGTGGACCGTCGAGATCGCCGGGCAGGTCAAAGACTGGGACCCCGCTTCGCTCATCGAAAAGAAAGAAGCCCGCCGACTCGATCGCTCCGCCCAGTTGGGGCTCAGCGCCGCGATCGAAGCCGTCCGCCATTCAGGATGGGACCACACCGTCGGCGATCCCACACGCCATGGCGTGATCGTCGGTTCAGGGGTCGGAGGCATCTCCACCATCGAAACCGCAGTCCTCAATATGCGAGACAAAGGGCCCTCACGCATCAACCCCTTCACCGTCCCCAAGCTCATGGTCAACGCCACCACTGGCAATGTTGCCATCGCCTTCAACCTCCAAGGCCCAGCAACCGCCCACGCCACCGCGTGCGCCTCGTCTGGGCACGCCATCGGCGATGCGATGAACTACATCCGCACCGGCAAAACCGATGTCATGATCGCAGGCGGATGCGAAGCAGCTGTCACCCCACTGTGCATCGGTGCCTTCATGACCATGAAAGCACTCTCGACGCGCAACGACGACCCAACCGCAGCCTCGCGCCCCTTCGATATCGATCGCGACGGGTTCGTCCTCTCCGAAGGCGCTGCGATGTATGTCCTCGAATCCGAAGAGCACGCCAAAGCGCGCGGCGCCACCATCTACGCCGTGCTCAGCGGCACCGGGAACTCCTGCGACGCCGGGCACATCACCGCGCCACACCCCGAAGGGCGCGGCGCATGCAACTCGATGAAATGGGCACTCCAAGACGCCGGGCTCAACCCCGAAGAAATCGACTACATCAACGCCCACGGCACATCGACCCCGCTGGGCGACAAGGCCGAGGTCTTTGCCGTCCAATCCGTCTTTGGTGACCACGCCAAACGGGGCAACGGACTCGTGATGAACTCCACCAAATCCATGCACGGGCACTGCCTGGGCGCATCAGGAGCGGTCGAGCTCATCGCCTGCATCGGTGCCATCCGCGAAGGGCTCGTCGCGCCGACGATCAATGTCGAGAACCTCGACGAAGGGTTCGAGCAGATCGACATCATCGCCAACACCGCCCGCGAGATGCCCGTCAAACACGCCATGAACAACACCTTCGGATTCGGCGGGCACAATGTCACCCTGATCTGCTCACGCTACGAAGGCTAAGCCGCCACCACCCGCCGCCGCCCTCGCAGCCATCCGCCTCTCCACATACTGGCACACCCATTGCGTAACACTCATCCAGAGACGGAAGTTTGTTCCTGCGCATCAACAAAGGCGCAGATTCTGCCGATGGAGTGTGTATGGCCCAGGATATCAAATCAATCATGTCCCTCGAGGTCCCATTCGTCGTGGTGCTCGGCGAGCAGTCCCTGATCCTCAGTGAGATCAAAAACTGGATTCCGGGCTCGATCATCGAGCTGGGCAAAGAGGCAGAAGAAGACCTTGAGATCCGCATCAACAACAAGCAGATCGGCGAAGGGTCCGCGGTCAAAATCGGCGAAAACTTCGGCATCCAGGTCAACTACATCGGCGACCCCAAAGACCGCATCAACGCGATGGGCGGCGACGACGCTGCCAATGCAGGCTCGGCTGAGG
>WFPK01000049.1 GCA_015487555.1 Phycisphaerales bacterium | reverse complement strand
CCCAAACAAATACCGCCCCGACCCCACACCAGACCCGTAACCCCAATGTATACAGACGGTTACAAATCGTCCAATAACGCGCAAATCGGCAATAATTACCTGAAGTTCGCTGGCACCCCGCCTGAATGGCTGTATGTTCAAGTATCCACAAGAAGTTCGTGGATGACTATCAAAGAGGAGAAAAAACATGAACCTGACACACACAACAATCGGTGCAGCGATTTTGATGACCTGCGGTTCGGCATTTGCAGGCCCAGTGATTGATCTTGCTCCAAGTGAGTTCACCAGCGGGCTCAGCGGGATCGCAAACACCCAAATGTCTGAACTCATCGGTTCAACCCAATCAGATGTCCTTCAGGACTTCACGATCTATGCCAATAACGATGCGATCAATGGCGTAGCCCTCTACCAGGGCACACTGATGACTCGTATTGTTCGTTCATACCAGACCGGACGAATCCACTTCAACTACCGCCTGCTCAACCCCAATGCCCAGCTCGATGGACAGGTCTCGAATGTCGAAGTCAGCGGGTACACCGGGTTCCAGACCCGTGTCGAGTTCCGCAACGATCCTACCTCCCTGGGCGTTGAAGGCCCGATCAATGCTTCACGCAGTGCCGATGGCGATATCTTGAACTTCGATTTCGCAGGAATGCTCGATACCAATGAGGATTCACGCTACTTCTTCGCCATGGTCGATTCGACTGAGTGGTACGCAGATGCCGCCACGGCAACGATTTACCTCGAAAGTGGTGAATCCGTTACCCTGAGCGTCGCCGGGGCCAATCCCGCAGTGCCCGCACCAGGGGCCCTTGGACTGCTCTCCGCTGCCGGGCTGATGACTGTGCGTCGTCGTCGCTAAAAGGCATCGCGAAAGCGAAGGATTGATACAAATACCGAGACCTTTTGGACTCACCAAGAGCTGCTTCGCAAGGGGCAGCTCTTTTTTTATCCTGCCCGCTTTGTACCCAATCCATGAGAACAGCAAAGAATTATCGCACCTTTTTCTGGCACGCCGACATTTTGGTTGTACCTTCCCAGATATCGACAGACACATCACTGTCATGAGGATTTAGAGGGTTTTTGATATGAAACACACACTTTGCATGATCGCGACCATCGCGTACGGTTCCGTTGCCTATGCAGGGCCGGTGGTTGACTTGGCACCCGGCGATTTCACCGACACACTCAGCGGCATCACAAACACCCAGATGTCTGAGCTCATCGGTTCAACCGAGTTGGATCAGTTTCAGGACTTCACCATCTACTCCGGAAATGAAGGCCGCGTGGAAGAACCACTGTATCAAGGCACCCTGATGGCACGCGTCGTCCGGTCACTTGAAACCGGCAACATCACTTTCAACTATCGCCTGCTCAACCCAAACGCTGCTTTGATAGGCGAGGTTTCTCATGTTGAAATCACCGGATACGAAGGCTTGCAGACACGCGTCGAGTATCGCAACGAGCTTACCGATCCCAATGTTGAAGGACCAAGCATCGCTTCGCGTAGTGAGGACGGCGATACGCTCAACTTCGACTTCAACGGGGCACTCGAGACCGCAGAAGAATCACGCTTCTTCTTTGCGATGGTGGACTCGCCCGATTGGTATGCCAACGCTGCCACCGTCACGATCTATCTCCAAAGCGGCGAATCCGTTTCCCTGAGTGTCGCCGGTGCCAATCCTGCCATCCCCGCTCCGGGTGCTTTGGGACTCTTGGGCATTGCAGGCTTAGTGAGCACCCGTCGCCGACGGTAAGCATTCTGCACGCTGTAAAAACATGATCTTTGAAAAACTGCCCGTACGCCGGGCAGCTTTTTTTCGTGCATCCCAATCAAAGCACCGCCTGTTCTCGGACGCAGGCATCCATCTGCACTGATGCGCCCGAGCAATCTGCCCAATACATCGCACCCGCACCACAAAGAACCCCCATCCCAAAGCGATAAAGGGGTATGAGCTCGCTACCGATCAATCCTCGATCCCAAGATACCCCTCTGCGCTTTTCGGAGCACGAACCCCCCGCCTCAGCGCCCGCTGGGCACCCCGGAGAGACCAACCCGCTCAGCGATGCGCACCTCGATCAGATCCGACTCGCATCCAAACGAGCCAAACCCATCGAAAAGGCGGTGCGGTATGCCGGGTTCTCGGGATGGGCGACACTGCTCGCCGGCGTGCTCTCCCTCCCCTTTGCCTTCGGCGATACCCCGATGCTGATCTTCACCATCGCCTTGGCAGGAATCGGTACGCGCGAGCTCACGCTCAGACGATCGCTGAGATCACTCGAATCATGGGCTCCACGAAAGCTGGCGATCAACCAGCTTCTCCTCGGCTCAACCCTGATGATCTACGCGATCTTCATGCTTGTCTCGGCCCCGGCCCAGACCATGATCGAATCGGCGATGCAGGCCGACCCAACGATACAGAGCACCCCCGAGCTCGCCGGGATGATGGACGATCTGATCGTCTTCGAGCAGATGGCGACCGCGTTGATCTATGTGGGCATGATTGTGCTGGCGATCATCTTCCAAGGCGGCACCGCACTGTACTACCTCCGCAAAGGCTCAAAGCTCAAGAAGTTCCACAAGCACACCCCGGATTGGGTTGTTCGGGTCTACCAGACGGTGCATCACTGATTGAGGGCTCAAATCGGCGTTTCTTGTCGATTGGTTTTCTCGCTGCGAAACTTCTATCCCACAAAACCATACATATACTCTCAGACGCCAAGCCCAAAGGGGGTTGAGGCCAATCTATGACTCGATCCCTTTCTCTGGAGCCATCTGTGGGCAATCACATCATCAAACGGACTCGCCTGGGTCTCATTGCTGCGGGCATCACGATCATCACACTCGCCGGGTGCGTCGGCAGCTGCAAGGTTGCAGAAGAAGCTCCAGCCCAGCGAACCGTTTCCGAAGCAGATGCCCTGGCCGACTTCGATGCCATGTGGAGAATCGTCAACGACACCCACTTCGATACCACATTCAATGGCGTCGACTGGCAGGCCGTCCGCGATGAGCTCCGACCGCAGGCGGCCGACGCCCAGAACCGACACGAGATTCGCGCAGTGATGAACGAAGCGCTGGGTCGGCTCGGACAATCCCACTTCGGGATCATCCCCCAAGCACCAAGCGCCCCCGCCACTCCCAAAGCGTCCACTTCCAAAGCATCTCCCCCCAAAGCGTCCTCGTCGCCCGATGATGCCCAATCAGACGATGACAACACATCAGTCTCCAGCACCGAGATCGTCATCCCCGATGACTCGGCATCCGACGGGCAAGGCGACGCTGACACCGGGATTGATGTGCGCATCATCGACGGGCAAGCGGTGGTGTCCTCAGTCCGCGACAACAGCCCCGCCCAGCACGCGGGCGTACAAACCGGATGGATCCTCACCAAAATCCGATCCAGTGTCATCCAAGACCAACTCGAAGAGCTCGCCGAATCCATCGACGAAGATGAAATCGGAATCTATGGCGTCTCCATCGTCACCAGCCAACTCATGGGCCCCGAAGACTCTGCCATCGACCTGACCTTCCTCGATGGCGACGAAAACGAAATCCAACTCGAAATCACCCGCGAGCCCATGCCCGGCGAGTTCGTCAAGTTCGGCAACCTCCCGCCGATGAGCACACACCTGGACTGGTCACGCCTGAGCGCAACTTCGCAATCCGGCGATCCCATCGAGATCGGCGTCATCAAGTTCAATATCTGGATGATGCCCATCGCATCCAAGTTTGAAAAGGCCATGTACGAGCTGCGCGATGTGGATGGGCTCATCATCGACCTGCGGGGCAACCCCGGAGGGATCGGTATGCTCTCGTCTTCGATCAGCCGATTCCTGATGGATAAAAAGGGCTCGCTGGGCACGATGAAGATGCGCGGCGCCGAGCTCAAGTTCAATGTCGAACCCGTCATCGTCACCACCTGGGGCGAGCCGATCGACCCCTTCACCGGGCCTCTGGCGATCCTGACCGATTCGGGCACCGCGAGCACCTCCGAGGTCTTCGCAGGCGGCTTACAATCGCTCGGACGCGTTCAAGTCTTTGGCACCCGCTCGGCGGGGATGGCCCTGCCCGCGGGGATGGACAAACTCCCATCGGGCGATGTCCTGCTCCACGCGATCGCCGACTTTGTCACCTCGACGGGATATCAGCTCGAGCATGGCGGGGTTGTTCCCGACCATCAAATCCCCCTCACCCGTGAAGACCTGCTCAAAGGCATCGATTCACCCAAACAGGCAGCAACACAATGGATCGTAGAATCCGTTGCCAAATAACCAGACACCAACTCACAAACCAACTCACAGAGAGAAAACACAAGGAAAACGCCATGAAAACCAAACCATTTCTCAAAGCGACAGCGATCGCGCTGAGCATCGTCACCATCTCGGGCATCCCTGCGAGCCCGCTGACCGCCACCGCCTCAGCATCCATCACCCTGGGCGATCAGGATCATGACGCCAAAGCGATCAAGGTCATCGAAGCCTCGATCGAAGCGCTCGGGGGGGGTGAAAAGCTTGAGAAGATCAAATCCCAAAAAATCACCGGCACCATCTCAGTCCCGATGGCCGGTATCTCGGGGGTGATCGAGTCCTACACCTCCACGCCGGGCAAGTTCTTGCTCAAGGTTGACATCCCCGGCATGGGCGTCACCTTCCAAGGACTCAACGAAGGCATCGCTTGGTCATCAGACCCCATGGGCGGACCACGCATCCTCCCACCCGAAGAAGCCAAAGAAATCATCAAAGAAGCCGACCTCCACAAAGCGCTCAACTTCCGCGAGAACAACAAAGTCATCGAGTACCTCGAAGAAACCGAGTTCGAAGGGCAGGCAGCACACAAACTCCGCATGGTGGACAACGATGGCACCGAATCCATCGAGTACTACTCCGTCGAGACCGGGCTCGCCCTTGGCTCAGAGAACGAAGTGGATTCGCCCATGGGCAAAATCACCACCACCACCGTCCTCAAAGACTACAAAGAGTTCGACGGATACCTCCAGCCCACAACCATGATCCAGAAGATGGGCCCGACCGAAATCCTCTTCACATTCGATAGCGCCGAGTACAACAAGGTCGATGACTCCGTCTTTGCCTTCCCAGCTGCGATCGAGGCACTCATCGAAGCGACCAAGGCGAAAGAAGAAGCAGCGCCGTAAAAGGTTGCTCTTTCTTCTTCCCTTTGTTCTTCTGGCGTTCTTTCGCTTGAACCAAACCAGATCAATCATCCATCGGCTCGGTGTGCTTCCCACGGACACGCACCGAGCCGTTGCTTGTTCTGACCGCGGATATTTTGTCTGATTCTCCGACCCGAAGCTCGACCCTGCGCTTGGAGACCTCGACAAGCTGGGCATCATCGAGCCCGGTCACCCGGACTTTGCCGTTGCTTGTCTGGCATTTGAGGACGCCGACGAATCCATCGCCCAGATCGAGATCGACCCGCCCGTTGGATGTGCGGATGCGGATGGGCCCTTCGTTGCCGTCCATGGTGGAGACATAGGCGTTGCCGTTGGATGTTTCGACGCGGATGGGCCCGAAGGCGTCGGTGATGACGATGGGGCCGTTGGATGAATACATCTCGATCTCGCCGCTGACGCGCTCGGCCTGAATCTTCCCATTGCTCGTGTCGGCATAAATCGAACCATCATGCCGATCGACCTTGATCGACCCATTGCTCGATCGAAGATCGGCATGCCCTGAGAGCCCGGCGATGGTGATGCGCCCGTTGGATGTGTGGGCCTCGATGCCATCGGCGTTGGGGAGTTCAACCGAGATCGACGCACCCTCGTTGTGCTTTCGCTTGCCATCGGGCCAGTGCACCGAGATGCTCAGCGTGTCATCATCGAGCCGATCGGTATGAACGATGGCCTGTGCCAATCGGTCTGCGTCATGCCCAGAGAGATCGACGACAATCGAGACATCCGCTCGATCGACTCCGATCGCTTCGATCGAGCCATTGACGGTATCAATGCTCATCGCCGAGCCCACAATGTGAGGCAGGATCGCAGAATAGGTGTGGTGTACCCGTGGACCAAAGGCAAAGGAACTGGCGCACCCGCTCATCACCATGCTCAAGCTCGCCCCAGCGAGCAGGAGGGGCAAGAGGGGCAGGGTTGTCCTTGGGCGTGATGATTTGGTGTGCGATCGGCCTTGGGTGACGGTCATCTCGGTGCTCCGATTCTTGATGGTGCCTGTGCGCAGTATAGCGGAAATAAAAAAAACGCATCCCATATCTTTTGGGATGCGTCACCATTGGGTTTCAGTCAAAGCTTGCAAGATCAGATAATTTCGAGAATCTCGAAGCGTTTGACGCCTCTGGGGGCGTTGACGCGGACGGTCTCGCCCACCCGTGCCTTCATCAGGGCCTCGCCCATCGGGCTTGTCGCGGTGACTTCGATGATGTCTTCGTCATCACCTCCATCGGAGGATTCGCCGACGAGTCGATAGGTTTCGATTTCATCGTCGCCCTCTTCGCGGAGTTTGACGGTCGAGCCGATGAACACCACGCCCTCAGCGGTCTTGGAGCTATCGACGACCTGAGCACTGGCGAGGCGCTCTTCGAGCCGACGAATCTCGGCTTCTTCCATCCCCTGCTGCTCACGGGCAGCATGGTACTCGGCGTTTTCCTTGAGATCCCCCAGGGCCCGCGCCTCAGCGATCCGGTCGGTAATCACGGGTCGATTGGCGATCAATGCGTCAAGCTTGGCTTTGATCTTGTCTTTTTCGTCTGCAGTGATCACATCCATGATCGGCTCCTTTGGAAACACAGGCTTCCCGTTTCGGAAGCTTCGAGTATCCTAAGCGCGATATCGACCCCGTGCAACCTCCTGGGCCCGTGCGATCAAGAGCAAGGCGGCCCCGACGCACAGAAGGGCGATGATCATCCGCCAATGCTCGATAAATACGCGTGCGCTGGTCCCCAGTTCCCTCCGATCACGCACGATCTCGAGAAGCCCAGTGATCGGCGAGAGCAGCCACCCCACCCGAGGACGATCGACCCCGATCGCGGCCCCGCTGCTTTGCAGGCTTCCAATCAGCGGCGCAAGGAACACAATCAGCATCACCATGAGCATCCAGAGGACCCGGACCGACTCTTTGCCGTGGTTCCGCTCGATGGATGCGGATCCAAGGGCGATCACGCCAGCGAGGATCATGATCCATGCCAGCGACAGCGCCGAGATGGCCGCGACCACCTCAACAGGCCAATGCGCCAGCACCGGCAGTGCCTGGGGCCAGATCACCGCCTGCATCGGGAAAAACAGCACCACCGCATCACGAAGCGTAAATCGAACATGCGACCAGGCGCGTTGCTGCTGCGAGAACCGAACCATCGCCCAGAGCACGCTGTACCCGAGCACCACGATGATGAGCATCGTTTTGGCTGCCGGGCGCGTGATGTGCGGGCTGATCGAATACGCCATCGCCATCGACGAGAACATGATGACCGTTGACCCCATCAGGTACATCATCCACATGAGCGTAAAAACCCGAGGCTCGCCCCGCCGATGCGACCAGTCGGCGTGGTATCTGGGCGGGTTGCCAAAGAGATCACGATCCACGCCATCGGGATGCATGAACGCCGACGATGATGGCGCTGCGTGCTCGGATTGGGTCTTGGGCGATTGATCCATCACACAACACTAGGCCGGAGCAAATAAATCCAAGCTGACCCCATCATCCTTCCGCTCGCATTTTGGTCATCGTTGGGCCGCTGATGTCAATGTATTGGAACCCGCCATCAATCAGTCCGGTTTTTTCATAAAACACCCTCAGCCGACCAGTTTTCACACTCGTAGGCACCTCGCCGGGGCGCTCGCGTCCTGGCCCTGCGCCCCAGATGATCTTCGAGTTGCGAGTAGTGATGATCCGGATCGTGCCCGATTCTTCCGCTTCACCAAGATCAAACCCCGCGACCTGTTCGAGCAGGTTTGCTCGCTCGAGCGCGAACAACAGCTCGAGCCCGTCCTGAAGATCCGTCCCGAGCCATTGCTCACCGATCGCAGGCTGACGCGCATCGGCATGCACAAAGTAAAGCTGGTTGCTCTGACCAATACCATAATCCAACGGCAGCGCGTGACGCATACGATCAATCACAATCTCGCGGGTCCCAACACGCACCGCGGCCACCGGGATACGCCACTGGGCTTCGATTTCAATCTCCCCATCGCTCGTCCATCGGACCCTCGGCGTGCCTTGGATCCATCCCGATCGCATCAGCGCAAGCCCGGCCTCTTCGAGCGGTGCCCGCGAGAGGGCCTTGCCGCCTTGGACTGCGCGAGCGAGGTCTCGGCTGAGGGTTTCTCGATCATTGATCGGCATCCAGATCGACCCGTCGGCATCGGTGGGCCAATCAATCATCACCGACGGATTCGTCGGCACAATGAACTCGCCCGCCCGGCGATCAAGCTCGCCGACCCCCATCGCAGCGCCAACAAACACCGCCCCGGCCCCGATGACAATCGCGCTGCCAATGGCGATTCGCTTGTACCGATCGGCCCGCTCGGGATCTCGTTTGGATGATTTCTTCGCTGCTTTCTTTCGTGCCATTGTCGTTCTCTCTTCATCTATCGGGTCTGTATCCCCGGGTGTATCTTGACATGATCTTCAAGGGCGCATCGCACCAGATGAGCGCACAGATCGGGCATCTCCATCGAGTCCGCTGCTGCTGCCATGGGCATCAACGAGCTGCTGGTGAACCCGGGCATGGTGTTGACCTCGAGTAGCCCCCAGTGGGTGTCATCGGTAAGCAAAAAATCGACACGCGCCAGATGCCGAACACCCAAAGCGATGCAGATCCGCAGCGCATCGTCGGCCATCCCCGCGCGCGCCTCGTCACTGAGCTCGGGATCGGGCGTATAGACCGTATCGTTCCGCTCGTACTTGGCCTGGAAATCATACACGCCTTGGGCGGGCGCAATTTCGATCGTCGGCAGCGTCCGAAGATGATCGCACCCATCACCCAATACCGAAACCGTCATCTCCCGCCCTTCGACAAGCCGTTCGACCATGTAGACCCGATGCGGATGGGCCTTGAAATCTGCGCGGACCTCTTCGATCGCAGCGTTCCACTCGGGCTCATCGTGACAGATATGCAATCCAACGCTCGACCCATCGGCGACGGGTTTGATGACCACGGGCAGACCCAATGGGCAGATCGAAGCGCCCGAGACATCAATATCTTCCGCATCAAAGATACACGCAGCCGGGGTCAGGATGCCGCACCGGGCTGCGATGAGCTTGGTGCCCATCTTGTCCATCGCCATGCGCGACGCCTGGGCCTTGCACCCGACGAACGCGATGTTGCATTGTTCGAGCAGGTGCTGCAACCCGCCGCCCTCGCCGAAGCGCCCGTGCAGTGCAGGGAAAACAACATCAGCCCGCCACGACTGCACCTGATCGAGTGTTGGGCGATCGACAATCTCAAGCGACGCATTCAACCCCGCATCGAGACACCCTTGATGGATCACCTTGGCGCTGGCGATCGAGACTTCACGCTCGGCATCTGGGCCGCCGCCGAGAATCAGGACACTGGTCATGGTCTGTGCTCCGTCGATTGTACAGATGAGGAAGATTCATCGGTCCAGATCACCAGCTCGCGTTCGAGCGATACACCAAAGACATCATGGACGCGATCTTGCACCTGCTCGATGAGCTCGATGACATGGCGGGCTTTGGCGTCGGGCGTTGTGGTGATGAAGTTGGCATGGAGATCGGAGACCGTTGCGCCCCCGACAGCCATCCCCTTGCACCCGGCCCGGTCGATGAGCATCCCCGCGCCCGCTCGCTCGCCAGATTCGGCGATGCCTGCGATGGATTCGCTCAGCACCGGGTTCTTGAACACACACCCAGCGGACTTCTTGCCCAGAGGCTGGGACTTGGCTTTATACTCCATGCACTTGCTCAGCGATGCCTTCACCTCGCCCGCATCGGCTTTGGTGAGCCCGAAGATGACCTGCGTAACGATCAGGTGATTGAGATGCGATTGGCGATAGCCGAAGTCGATCTGGGATCGTTCGTACACATGCTCGCGCCCCGCCCGGTCGATGGCCGAGACCGCGAGCACGACATCACTCATCGCGCCAAAGTGCCCGCCCGCGTTCATGATCGCTGCGCCCCCCACCGTCGCCGGGATGCCCGCGAGCACTTCGAGCCCGCCGAGCCCGGCGCGGACGCATCGGTTGATCAGATTCGGCAATGCTGCCCCCGCGCCGGCGCGGACGATGCCCGTCACCGTATCCATCTCGACCTGGCGAAATCCATCGGTCTGCAAAGACACCACCAGATTCGACACGCCAGCATCATCGACCAATAAGTTTGCGCCCTCGCCGAGGACTTTGAAGGCGTCGTCGAGCTCCAGACACACGATCAGCTCGCCCGTCGATTCGGGTTTGGCGAGTTTGGCTGCTC
>WFPK01000048.1 GCA_015487555.1 Phycisphaerales bacterium | reverse complement strand
CTCGCCCCCTCTGCTGAGCCCTTGCGCCCCGCTCGTTTAGACGCGCTCGCTTTTACACCCCCTTGTTTGGGGGACTGGCTTAGGGATTGGCGTGTGCTTTTTCGTCTGGGCGCATTGACGACATGGGCAGCGTGCCTACGCGTTGCCCTTGCTCGTTGATGATGACGAAAACGGGTTGCCCTTCGATGGCGTCGAACCCGCCCACAGCGAGTTTTTGTTGGGCATCGGCGGATTTGATTGCTGCAGCCTGGGCCTGGTGGAGTGCGAGCAGGTTCGTCGGCTCGTTGGCGCTGGCTTGCGAAGGGGTTGCGTGCGAAGCGACCGCGATCAGGAAACCGATCCCGAGGATGATCGTACAAAGTTTCCAATACCCCGATGCTTGCGTATATGCCTGAGTAGCGATGGTTGAATCAGTCATCTCGATCTCCAACAACAACAGCCTATTCGCCGGGTTATCGGCGAGCATGGAGAGCGGTTTGATCGAGATGAGCAAGAACTCCCAAAAAAACAACAGCCCGGAGGGTCGTCCGGGCTGGGTTTGCCTATTGGCAGAGAGAGAAAGAGAGCTTGTGAACGCCGACTGATTTTCGCTCAGATCAGCGTGGATTCGTGTTTTTCGCCAGCAATAACGCTGATGCCCGAAAGGTACATCAGGTTTTCGCATGTGCCAGCCATTGAGTATGTTTTTTTCGGGCGTCGGGCGAGATGTCCGTTTTTCGCCCATAAGAAGGCGGTTTTTGGGGATAAAAAAGTGCTTCTTTTTTCAAGAGCAGGCGTATGATTCGGGCCGCGACGGGATAAGCCGTTGCCAAGGAGGACTCCACCGATGACCACCGCAACCGCATCCGACCTCGCCATCAACGGCGGGTCACCCGTGTTCGAAACCAATATCCCCTTTATGGCGGTCGGATTGACCGAAAAGGACATCGCCGCGGCCACCGAGGTGCTCAAATCGGGCATGCTCCGGGCCGCATCCAAATGTGCAGCCCTCGAAGAGGAGTTCGCCAAGCAGTCCGATGCCAAGTTCGGGCTCACCTGTGCCAATGGCACCTGTGCCCTCCAACTCGCCTACGGCAGCCTCCTCGAACGAGGCGACGAAGTCATCACCCCGGCATGGACCTTCATCGCCACCGTCTCGATGCTCGTCGCGGCGGGCGCGAAGGTCAAGTTCTGCGATGTGCTTGAAGATTCATACCAGGCCGACCCCGCCGACATCGAACGGCTCATCACGCCCAACACCAAGGCCATCGCCATCACGCATTTGTATGGCATCCCCGTCGATATCGACGCGATCGAAGCCATCGCCAAGAAACACAACCTCAAGGTGATCTATGACTCCGCCCAGGCGCACCTCGCCGAGTACAACGGCAAGGGCATCGGCGCCTTCGGCGATGCGTGTACCTATTCCTTCTACGCCACCAAGAACCTGGGCACCGGCGAAGGCGGGATGGTCACCGTCAACGACGAGCAACTCGCCAAAGACATGGGCTTCCTGCGATCCCACGGCGAGACTGGCAAATACCTCCACGAATCCATCGGATTCAACTACCGCATGAACGACATCACCGGCGCGATTGGCTTATCCAAGCTCGAAACCCTCGGAGCCGAGACCGATCGGAGACGCGAAGTGGCAGCGATCTACGCCGATCGCATCGACAACATCGCAGGCGTCCATCGCCCGGTGCCCACCAAGGGCTCGAACCCTGCCTGGCATCTTTACACCTGCCGGGTCGATCTTGACGCGTTGACCTGCACCCGTGACGAGTTCTGTGCGGCTCTCAACAAAGAGGGCGTGCCGACGGCGGTGCATTATCCCAAGCCGTTGACCGAGCAGCCTGTGTTCGCCGAGATCGCCAAAAACTCCGACGAGCCCAAGGTTGCCAAGAAGTTGGCTTCGGTGGTCTTCTGCATCCCGATTCATCCCAAGCTCAGCGATGAGCAGGCCAACGGGGTGTGTGATGCGATCGCCAAGGTGGCTGCGGCGTTTGGGAAATAAGCCAGCAGATCAAACTTGATTTCAACGAGCCGCGACCGTGAGGGAGCGGTTTTTGATGGGTTTGGCATCAATCCGGACGAACCCGTCGGCTTTTACTTTCATGATCTGATTCTTGCTGTACCTTGAATGCAGGAGGTACAAAAGATGTATTCAAAGACGACTTGTTTGCTCGGCGTGCTTGCCCTGTCCGTGTCACAGGCCCAAGGGGATGTGTATATTGAGGTTGCGCCAACCTGGGCTGGGCCTGATGGGATGACCAATGGCGGGGCGGGGATTGGGATGACCGAGGCGATGAGTGTGTGGATCTGGGCCGACACGCCGGGCACCTCGATCTGGACGCTTTCGCTCGGGCTCGATGGTCGCTCGCGACAGGGAATCCCCGGCTCGGGTGGTGACTATGTATTTAGCGGGCTTGGGGTGGCCGATCCGGATGAACACTTCTTTACGGTACTGAGCAACGGTACGATGGTCGATCAGAATACGATTGCTGAGATCAATATCCTCGATGACCTATTCGGAGGCGTCGAGTTCCCGACTTCGATGGATGATGCCTTTGTGCTCTACACGGACTTTTGGGGCACGCCTATGGACGCTCTTTCGGGGGTGATGCCGACGGTTGAGATTGGTTGGGGGGGCGGCAGTCCTCAAACGATCCATACCTATGGATGGTACCAGACGCCAACGCCTTCGGGCGCGATGGTGATCGGGCTCGGGGTGCTCATAGGCACTCGGCGTCGGCGGTAGGCCTTGAAACATTCTGAATCCAACGAGCCGCGACCGTGAGGACGCGGTTTTTTGATGCCGATCGAAGGGCACTGCTTGGCGAGGGCGGTCAAGCAGCGGCCTCCGGAGCGTTCTGACACCTAGGCTGGGGAAAGGGCGTATACTGCTCCCTCGCATGGTGTTCTCATCTCAGACATTCCTGTTTGTGTTCTTTCCGCTTGTGCTGTTGTTGTATGCGATCGCTCCTCGACGCGCCAGAAACACGGTGCTGCTCGTCGCGAGCATGCTCTTTTATCTCTGGGGCGGCGGGTGGTTTATCGGGTGGCTGCTCGTCTCGATCATGGGCAACTGGGTCTTTGGGCACTTGGCGGGCAAGGCCAAGGAAACGGATCAGACCAAGAAGCTCCACGCCATCGTTGGGTTGTCCGTGGTGTTCAATATCGGGATTCTCGGGTGGTTCAAGTATGCGAACTTCTTCGTCGATCAGATCAACGGGATCGCGGCAGCGGTTGATTATCAGGGGATGGACTGGACGCCGATCATGCTTCCGATCGGGATCTCGTTCTTTACCTTCCAGGCCAACTCGTATGTCTTCGACATCGCCAAGGGCAATGGCAAGGCGCTCAAGAATCCGCTCGACTTTGCGTTGTATGTCTCGCTGTTCCCCCAGCTGATCGCTGGGCCGATCGTTCGGTATCATCAGGTGGCGACGCAGTTGGTATCGCGCACCTTCTCGCTCGACAATGTGACAGCCGGGATGAACCGCTTTGCGCTTGGATTGTGCAAGAAGGTGCTCATCGCCGATTCGGTCAGCCCGATCGCTGACGCGGCGTTCAACAACTCGGGCAACATCACTACCAACGATGCGTGGATCGGGATTCTCGCCTATACGATCCAGATCTACTTTGATTTCTCAGGGTATTCCGATATGGCCATCGGGCTTGGACGCATCTTTGGGTTCCGGTTCCCCGAGAACTTCAAGCATCCCTACTCGTCGGCTTCGATGACCGAGTTCTGGCGCCGATGGCATGTGACGCTCTCGGAATGGTTCCGCGATTATGTCTACTTCCCGCTCGGCGGGTCACGCTGCTCGAAGCTCCTCACCTATCGCAACCTGATCTTTGTGTTCCTGCTCACCGGGTTCTGGCACGGGGCGAACTGGACTTTTATCATCTGGGGGATGTTTCATGGGTTCTGGCTGATCGTGGATCGGCTGCTCGACAAGAAAGAGCGCCCGACGGGGTTCAAGCTGGTGATCAATCGGTTTATTGTGATCTTCCTGGTGATGGTCGGGTGGGTGGTGTTCAGGGCCCAATCGCTCACGGCTGCGGGCGAATACTACTACGCACTCTTCGGAGGCAACACCGGTGACTTCTCGGCAGCTTTGCTTCGGTTGGTTTCCGTCCAGACGATGATCGCGCTGGCGATCGGGTCGTTGATCTTCTTTGCACCGCGGAATCTGGCGCTGGGCCCAATCATCGAAGAATCGGACACACGGTTCGCTGCGTTTCTTCGGGCGATCCTTGTGCTTATCGCCCTGCCTCTGACCCTCATGCTCATCATCAACGGCACATTCTCCCCGTTCCTGTATTTCCAGTTCTGAGTTCTTCGACCAACACCGATGCCTACCTCGCGGACCATCTCGGGAATCATCTGCCTTGGAGCGACCGCTGTGCCTTTGATCTTTGCGCCGATGCAGCTCGAGCGCTCGCTGGGCTTTGTACGCGAGATGGAGAACCGCGCGCCCAACGCGTTCCCGAGCTTTGACTCTGTTGGCAACCTCATGGATGCGCAGTGGTGGAGCTCGATCTCGCAGGCTTTCGAGGATCGGGCGCCGTTTCGTAAAGAGATGATCTCGCTCGAACGGGTGCTCAAGCTCTCGGGATCGGGGATGGCTTCGCGGACAATCGCCTATGGTGTTGGTGAATGGCTCTTCTGGTATGCTGCGCTGGCTGACGATCTGGGCTCGGTCGAGGATATGCGTCGGGCGATCGGCGCGATGGACGATTTTCTCAATCACCATAGCTTCAAAGCCGACCTCTTCATCCTTGTAGCACCCGATAAGGCGACGATTTATCCCGAAAAGCTCATCGAGTCATCGCGCGCGATCTTTGAGCCCAGCATCCCCCAGCGCGAGCTGCTGCACAACTGGTTTGCCCAGCCCGATGAGCCGACCCGGATTGATCTGTGGACCAAGATGCGTCAGCGCAAAGACGAGCTTGATCCGATCGGCGAGCTGATCTACGAACCCGGCGGATCGCACTTCAACTCGATCGGCGCGATGGTCATGGCGCGGGCGATGGTCGATGCGGTTGATCCATCGCTCTGGAACGACAGCGAGCTCGTCGAGCTCTG
This sequence comes from Phycisphaerales bacterium, assembly GCA_015487555.1. Lineage (GTDB taxonomy): Bacteria > Planctomycetota > Phycisphaerae > Phycisphaerales > UBA1924 > UBA1924. The sequence goes on along the minus strand of WFPK01000048.1, from coordinate 13,647 downwards.
GACGCGCACCAAAACACCCGAGCTCGCCCAGCGCGGCGGCGAGTGGGGCCGACTCGAAACACAAACCCATTACCAGGTCCGCCGCGATGGTGTCACGATCAAAGAGCTCTGGGATGAAGACCAACGCATCGCAGACCCGGAGTTTTTGAGCATCACTGAGATCACCTATCACAACCGCAAGCGGATCGTGAGCGAATCGGACACGCGGGAGATGATCCCGGGCAAGACGCTGGTGATTCATGATTCGTTTATCGCGGTGTATCTGTATCCGACGCTTTCGCAGTTCTTCGAGGACATCACTTTTATTCATGTCGGGTACATCACGCCCAGCGAGTTCCGCGAGGCGCTCGATTCGTACGATCGGGTGTATTTTGAGAGTGCTGAGCATTATTTCCCCGAGCGGGCGATTGAATACTTCGAGCAAGCGGGAGCAGCCAACCCATGAGCCGATCGCGCACCATCTCGGGGATCATCTGCCTGGTCGCGATCTGCGCCCCCCTGGCGATTGCGCCCTTCCAGCTCGAAGAGTCGCTTCGCTTTGTGCATGATCTTGAAAACCGCACGCCCAACGCCTTCCCAGCCTTTGAAGAGCCCAACAACCTGCTCGATTCGGGGTGGTGGGCGTCGATCTCGCGGGCCTTTGAGGATCGGGTGCCGTTTCGCAAGCAGATGGTGACGCTCGATCGGGCGATCAACCCGGCCAAGGCGGGCGATCGGTCGAATCGCAAAGTCGAGCATGGGGTGGAGAACTGGTTATTCTTCCGCAAATCGCTCGCAGAGGATTTGGGCACACTTGAAGAGACCAAGCAAGCCATCGAGGCGATCGAAAGCTTCATCGCCAACACCGAGTTCAAGGCTGACCTGTTTATTGTCGTCGCGCCCAACAAAGTCTCGATCTATCCTGAGAAACTCACCCAGGCCTCGCAGGAAAAGTTTGCAACGAGCAAAGACCAGCGCGAGCTGCTCTATGACTACTTCGCCAAGCCCGATGCGCCGTATCTGGTCGATGTGTGGACGCCGATGTTTGCGCTCAAGGAGTCATCGGATGAGCTGATCTACGAGCCCGGCGGGTCGCACTACAACTCGCTTGGCGCGATGGTGCTTGCTCGCGCGATGATCGACGCGGTTGACCCAACACTCTGGGACGACAGCGAGCGGATCGAAGAATGGACCAAAACCGACATCCCCGACATCGCCAAGGTCATCGGCGACTGGGATATGAAAGAAACCCATACCCGCATCCAGATCCATCGCCCGGGCATCGAGATCGTCGAGCTCTGGGACACCAAGCCCAGAGGCGGCACCCCCAAGCGCATCGAGAACCCGGACTACCTTTCGATCAATGAGATATCGTACTACAACCGCAGGCATGTGATCAATCGCTCGATTTCGCAGCCTCTGATTCCGGGCAAGACACTGATCCTCTTTGATTCGTTCATCGGGCATTATCTGCATCCGACACTTTCGCAGTTCTTTGAAGATGTGGAGCTCGTGCACATCGGCTCGATCGACCGGGCATTCTTCCGCAAGGCCCTCGACACCTACGACCGCGTCTATTTCCAGAGCGCAGAGCGACACATCATCCCAAGGGTGATCGAGTTCTTTGAAACGCCTTAGCTTGACCTGCCCCTTAGGTGCCACGCCTTGACCGTCTTCGGCAAGCAGTGTCTTGGATGGTTCTCGCATGCTCGAAAACACGCCTTGCCGAAGACGGTCAAGGCGTGGTGCCCGCGTTGGACTTGCCCATCACACCACCCGCGCGACGATCGCTTCGGTGCCTGGGCCGGCGCGGAGGCAGGCGTCTTTGGCAATGGATGCGGGAACCAAGAGCGTTTGGCCTGGCTCGATCATCACCTCGTCAAACGATTCGGACTCGCTGACCATCGACGCCCCCATTGTCATCGGCACCATCACCGCGATGGGCGCATCACCCGGATCGTCAGCGTGGACAATCGGCACCGAAGCGCAGCTGGCACTGAGCACATCAATCGTGTAAAAATCGGTCGAGGCCACCCGGTCACGCGTCGAGCCCATCTTGGGAGGCATCGTCGCCATCATGCTCATGTCGTCAGCCATGTAGGCCTTGGCTTGCATCGCAATGGGTGGATGCTCGCAGCAGGCACACTCGATCGCCTGCTTGATGTGCAGCTCGCGTTCATCGCGCCCGTATTCCTTGGTCCAGTCATAGACCCGGAAGGTCGTATCGCTCGGCGTCTGAATCTCGGCGACAAGCACGCCTGCGCCGAGCGCATGGACGGTGCCGCTGGGAAGCGTGTGGCAATGACCCGCGACCGCAAGCTCTTTGCGCATGATCTTGGGCACGGTGCCATCGGCGATCGCCTGGGCAATCTCTTCCTTGGTGATGCCTTCTTGGAACCCTTTATAGATCATCGGAGGCTCGCCATTGGGCCCGGGGGCTGCTTCGAGAATGAACCAGCTCTCGGTTTTGAGCTGCGCATCGGGATTGGTCTTGGCATACTCGGGCGATGGGTGGACCTGGATGCTCAGGTGTTCGTTGGCGTCGAGGTATTTGACCAGGAGAGGGAACCCGCCTTGGTCGGTGAGTTTGGTATCGCCGAGCAGTTCATCGCCCCAGAGGGCAATCGCGTCACGGATGGTTTTGCCTGCGAGGTGGCCGTTGGTGATTGGAGAGTGCGCCGAATCGCCTCCACCTCCTGATGCACTTGTCGAGTTGAGGTCGGCGAGCTCCCATGATTCGCCTACGGGTTGGTCAGCGGGCAGGTGTTTGCCATACTTGGCGAGTCGGCGTCCGCCCCAGACCTTGGGTTTGATGATGGGTTCGAAGATGATCGGGTATGGCTTGCTCATGGCGTTGCTCCGGTATGATATTATCGCACAATGTGCGTGTGTTCCTCGCCTTGGTGCTCTGAATCGACCGGAACACACGCCTGGGCGATTGCTTGGTCGATTCTTTGCTGCCAGTTTGCTTCGCGCAGGTCGAGGATCGTCACCCGCCGACGCCGAGCTCGCGATGGTTTGCTCAACCAGAACCGGGCGATCAGGGCGAGCTGATCGAACTCGGCGGGGGTGGTGCCGATGGGGCTTTGCCAGCGTTGGATCATGCTTTGGAGATCGGCTGCGTCCTCATCGACCGCTGCCAACGGGATCAATCCTTGGTTCCCAAATATCCAGACCATCGCCCAGCCCTTGCGCACAGCCGGGGTGATGCACACGCAGCAGAGCCCTACGCGTGTTCGGGCGTGCTCGAGGGCGTCGATGGGGAGTTTGTTGATTTGTTCGAGCTGGCGCTGGGCGATCTGGGCGTGCTCGAAATCGAGCGTGGCGCTGGCGTGTTGGATCTGGGATCGGATGTGGTGTTTCCACTGCTCGATCCCGGACAAAGCCGCCTTGGTGGCCTGGGTGAATCGGGCGATGTAGGCGTCCATGGGTTCGGATCCATCGCAGGCTCCGGGGCATCGTCCCATTTCTTTGTATGCGCAGGGGGTGCCGTGGGGTGCCTGCGCGAGCTCTTTGGGATATCGACAGAGCTCGAACACATCGTCGAGGGTTTCGCCCAATGCCTGGGCTGCTTTCTTTGTCCGGATCGGGGCGATGACGATCTGCTCATCGCTCGTCTGGAAGCGCTGTGTATCTTCGATGCGCCAGGTGCCCGTGTGCTTCTCGAAAACCATCAACCATTGTCGATTCTGTTCGTTGAGCTTGGTGTAGAGGGTTGCATCGACGAGTCTGGCGCGCTGGTGGACGATCCAGTCCGATTCAAATCCTGACCCGGTGGGGTAGGCGATGATGCGGGCGGTGATGGGGGTAAGGTTGGGGGCGAGGTTGGCTTTGGGATTTGATTCGGTGTCTTTGCCCAGGCGTTCGGCGATGAAGGCGCGGATGTTTCCGGTTGCTGCCAGGAGGATGGTGGACTGGTCATCAGCGATGAACTCGACGACGCCGGGAGTTGATGGGAAGGTGGTTGTTGTAAAAAAGCAGGACACGCCGTCGTGGGTGTCCTGCTTGGATGCGTTTGGAAGCTCAACCGAGATGGTCTGGGCGTGCTGGATCACCTTGGGCAATCGGTCTTGTTGTCGGGCTTGCTGTGTCGAGTTTATTGTTCGATGTCGGCGATGCGCATGCCTGAGATTCTGGTCTCGAAGCAGATTTGTCCATCGACGATGCCTTGGATTTCGGAGACGAACCTTCTTGGTGAAGATTTGACGACATCGCAGAGCAAGATGAGCTCTTCGCCGACGGTGACGGATCTGCGGAAGGCGGCGCTTTCGATGCGGAGGAAGGCGGCGACCTGCGGGTTTTCCTGAAGCCGATTGAAGAGGTAGCAGCTCAGCTGGGCCCCTGCTTCGACCATCAGGACTCCCGGGAGCATGGGTTTTCCGGGGAAGTGTCCCCGGACCCAGAACTCGTCGCCTCGGATTTTCATCGCGCCCACGCCATTGAGTGATGACTCACTCGCCCAGACGATGCGATCGAGCAGGGCCATCTCGTGTCGATGGGGGATGAGCTCGAACATCTGCTCACGGTTGGCGAAGGTCGCTGAGAGGTCGATCTGTTCGAGATCGAGCAAGAACGCGCGATCGCGCGATGCCTTGGCATCTTGAGCGGGCTGAGATGATGAACTTGGTGCTCCGGGCATGTCCATGTTCTCCGGTGTGTCATTCTCCGGCTTGTCATTCTCCGGCTTGTCGTGATCGAGCTCAGTCGTCTCGTGAGCCGAGCATTTCTTTGCGGATGTCCTGGGCGACATTTTTGACTTCCTGCATCACCTTGCGGACGCGGGTACCAGCAGCTTTGTTGCCGCCTTTGGCTTTGTTGTAGTCCTCTTGGCATCCTTCGAGCAGTTGAGCCATTTTTTCGAGTAGATCCATTTCAACACTCCCTTTCGATATGCCCGTGTGTCCCACTTGGTTGCGGGCTTGGTTGGGGGGCATGGTGCATGTACCAGATACAACGATCCATCGCTGCAGGTACAGGGCTATCTTACCCCGCAAACTCGGGCAAAAGTCGCTCAAGTACGCCTAAAGCGGCTTTCAAGTAGACAGGATCGCCTTCTGTTCGCAAAAAGGCCGGTGTTGAGGCCGCCATAAGCACCCGCCTGATCTGGGCGAGCTCGAAAGAATCATCCCCGACAGGCAATCCGATGGACTCCCGGGTGGCTGCCAGGGTGGTCAGGGGGTCGATATTGCAGAGTTTTTCCGCTCGCCCCCAGAAGAGCCTTTCCATGTACAACGCGTCCTCAACCCAGGACCCCGGAGCGACCAATGCCAGGTCGATCAGGGTGCAGTGCCCGGGGACATTGGGATCATGTGAGGGCGAAGCCATCCGCCTCATGGCGTTGTGGGCGTGCAAATCATGGTGACACCAGGTATCCATATCCCGGGTGACCCAGCGCTCGATGAGTTGATCGAGGTTGGGCTGGATGCGTTCGAGGGCGTTGACCCATCGGTCCCCGTCTTGGATTTCTGTTTCACGCAGGGCATGGAGCCCTTTTTCGACCAGTCCGGCCCAGTCTTGGGGTGCTTTGGCCTCGGAGGTGTCGATTGGTTTTTCGAGAATGGCTGCAGCATGAAACTCGGCAGCGGTCTCGAAAAGGGCCCACATGGATGATTCGGTCCGTTCCATCGCCAAAGGCGGGTTCTGGAACCGCTCCATCACCACCCAGGCCAGGTCATACCCGCCGAGCTCGAACCCGGCAGCGAGCACCCGAGGGGTGGGCAGGGTCAATGATCTTGGTTCGTCCCATTCATCGGGATGCACCAATCCGAGGCGTTTGGTCCAGAAATACTCGGAATACCCGATGGGCATCTTGACGACACAGGGGATTTCTCGATGCCCGCAGGTGCGATCGGGCAATGACCATGTGGAGAATCCGGTACCGGCGCCGCCATGCTGCCAGGTGGCGCGGAACCATGAGATATTGCCCAATCGCCCATGACATGCTTTGTGAAGCTGCGGATCGAGCGTGCTGGCAAGGGCTTGTCCGTCAAGCTCATGCATTAATCGTCGATCCTTTCCATCTTGGGTACGGTGCTTTGCTCTGAGTATAGTGTAAGCGGGTTCGCAACTCACGCCCTTTGTGTCCAAGATTTTCGGTTTTTCACTCGCTTGTTGCTGCGAAGATCGCTTTGCACAGCGCGTTGACCTGGGCAGGGGTCAGCGCGTCGATCCGATCGTCGCCTGAGACCCCATCGGGCCAGTCGATCGGGGCTTTGGTCATGGCTTTGACACTCCCGGCGAGCTTCTTGCGTCGTCGCTGAAACAACGATTGGGTCATGTCGGCCATCGTTGCCCACCAATCTGGTGCTTCACTCGAAGTTGATTCTTCGCACCGCTCCCAGCGCATCATCGCGCTGCCGACACTGGGTTGAGGCCAAAAGCACCCCGGAGCGAGCTTGGCAATGGTACTGACCTGCCCAAGGCATTGGGCGATGATCGAGATGGTGCCGAAGGTCTTTGAACCCGGCGAAGCAGCGAATCGTTCGACGACCTCGTGCTGGATCGTGGTATACATCCCCGAACAGTTGGGATGCTGCGTCATCAACGCCAACATCACAGGCGTCGCTGCGTGATAAGGCAGATTGGCAACGAGCTTGAAGGGGCGATCGGCGATGGCTTGGATGATGTGCTCATGGACCGATCGCTTGTTGGCCAGGCAGTCGCCTTCGATGAGCTGAAGATGCTCGGGGTATTGCTCGGCGAGGGTTTGGTTCAAAATGCGGACGAAATCGCGGTCGAGCTCGCAGGCGATGACCCGGCACCCGCGTTCGAGCAGCTCGACGGTCAATGCCCCGGTACCCGGGCCGATTTCGAGGACCAGATCGCCAGGCTCCACGCCCGACGCATCGACGAGTTTGGCGATGAGATTGTGGTCGATGAGGAAGTTCTGCCCGAGCGCCTTTTTGGGTTCGTGCCCGGCCATGGCGAGCAGTTCGCGGATCTCGGAGAGGGTTTGCATGGGGCATTATACTTTCAGTAGCGAGAGATCATCTGAGACGATCGCGTTGATGGCGTGGGCGACGCCGTGGTTGTCGTTGGTGGCGGTGATGAACTGAGCGTGGGACTGCACCTCGGCGATGGCGTTGCCCATCGCGATGCCGATGCCGGCGGATTCGATCATCGGGACATCGTTGGCCTGATCGCCGATGGCAGCGACGCGCGAAGGGTCGATCTGATGTTGCTCAAGGTACCACGAAATCGCAGCCCATTTGTTGATCCGCGCTGCGAAGAGCTCGAGGATATGCACCACATCGCCGACATGATCCCGGGGCATCACGCACGGAAAATCATAAAGCCACGCATCATCGCCCATCAGCTCGGTGAGCTTCCTGGCGATCGGGTTCGAGATTGAGCTTGGCGCGACGATCCCGACACGGACGGTGTGCTCGGGGTGCTCATCGTGATGGACCTGCCTGGCGTACTCGACCTTGAGCTGATGGTCATCGAACCACCATTGGGTGATCGGGTGGATGGGATGCTCATCGTCGGAGTGGACGACGAGGTAGTCGTATCCGATCTCGGCAGGGTCTTTCATGACCAGTGCTGGGCACTTTGCTTCGTGGAAGAGCTCGGTTGCCTGGGTGACAATTTGCTGGTTCATGGTGAATCGGTGGATGGTGTGGCCGGTGATTGGGTCGGCGATGATCGACCCGCCTGCGACCATGACGGGGTCACGCTGGTCGATGGCTTTCATGGCACGGATGGATTCACTGAGTCCGCGTCCGGTGCAGATCAGGACGGTGATCCCGGCATCGCGGGCGCGGTTGATCGCGTCGATGTTGGGTTGGGAGACTTGTTCGTCGGTGTTGAGGAGTGTGCCGTCGAGGTCGATGGCGATGAGGTCGATGGGGGGCATGGGAAAGGGTAGGCCGGGGTTAGTCTTCTGGGTTGCAGCCACAGATGGACTCGGCGCCGGGGCCCAGGGTCATGGCGTTCTTGCCGTTGCGTTTGGATTCCATCGCCAACAGATCGGCCTGCTCGAGCAATGAGTCTGCATCGTGTCCGTCCCAGGGGAACGAGGCCAATCCGCCCGAGACCGTCAGGGTGCCGAGTGCTTCTTGCCCGAGTTTGGGGAACCGATGGCAGCAGATCTGCTGCTGGAACCGCTTGGCGATCTGGTAGACCGATTCGAGGGGTTTGCTCTGGGGCGTTCGTGGGCCTTTGGGTTCGTAGAAGATGACAGCGAACTCGTCGCCTCCGACTCGGCAGACGCGATCGGATGGGCGGATGACCGATGTGAGCAGCTTGACGGTTTCGATGAGGATTTCGTCGCCTGCGCTGTGCCCGTAGGTGTCGTTGTAGTGCTTGAACCCGTCGATGTCGAAGACCATCACGGACAAAGGCTGGCGCGCGATGCGGGCCTGGGTGATGGCTGCGTCAAGGAAACGCGAAAAGTATCGGCGGTTCCAGGCGCCGGTGAGCGAATCGGTAAAGGCAGCGTTGCGAAGCTCAGCCTGTTGGATCTCGAGCTTGATCCAACGAGAGAGCCATTGGCCTTGTTGGGCCAATGCTTCGCGTCCGATGCCCATCGCCCATGATTGATCGGCGCAGATGAGTTTGCCCGCTGCCTGATTGCCCACCATCACTGGCACCCCGATCGCATCGGTTTCGGGTGCAAACGAGATGTCATCGCGCCCCAGCCGAGCGTTGATCTGTCTGATGGCGCACCCGAGCACCGGTCGACCAGCGAGCATTGCTTCGACCAAATCCTGATCATCGTGCAGCTTATGGGCATTGATCTGATGAACAGAAACCGGTGCTTCGATACTTGGCGCAGGCTGATCTTGTGCTTCGGCGCCCAGCAAGACCTGCTTGTGGATGTCGGATTCTTCCTCGAAAGATTCCTGGGCCCGGTGCTTGGACTGGTGCTCAGCCCGGCGTTTGGACTGATGCTCGAAGTCTTCGTTTTTGACGACCACGACGACCTCGGGTTCGGGTTCGGGTTCGGGTTCTGTCGTTTCTGGTGTGGGTTCTGGTGTGTGGGCGAGATCGACAAAGCGCAGAGGCGTGGGTTGGCCTGCGGGGGTGGCGTTTTCGATGGCGTCGATGATTTCTTCGAGCTTGGCGTGGGGTTCGATCCATCCGTCGTAGAATGATTTGAGTGATCCAACGCCGAGCACACGGACTTGGTGGTCGATGAGCCGAAGGCTGGCGATGAATGATGCGAGTTCGTCGCCGACAGGTTCGATCGACGCTGCGACCAGAACCACCGCTTGGGCGGGCGAATCGGCATCAATGGGATCGGAGAGCTCGCCGATGGCGTCGATGGGATCACGGGCGCGGATGAGCTCGATGGTGCCATCGCGGCGCAGGAGCTGATCGAGTCCGGTTCGCCCCACGAGGATCACCCGCCAGCGCTGATGCTCGGGGGGGGTTGCGTCTTGATGTTGGCTCGGAATCGAACTCACGCGTGTATTCTCCTTCTCTCGATGTTTCTGCACTCGAACAGACACGCACGCATACAGGCTTACTCTCGGGCTTACTCTCGGGCTTGATCTTCGCCAAGCTCGCCAGCGAGCAGGGCATCGAGCTCGTCAGCATCAAGGACATCGCGTGCGCTGATCGGGCCCTTTGGGGAAAACGAACTCGGGAGCGAAGCTGTTGGACTCTGAGGCAAGGCCTCATCCTCGCCGACGAGCCGAAGCTTGGCATCTGATTGGATGCTGATGGTTGTACGCTCGGCAGCAGCCCCGGGTTCGGACGCAGATGCGGGTTTGGACGCAGGTTCAGATGGACCAGTTGATGGGATGGTGGGCGTTTCTCGCACCACCGGAACCATCGGCGGATTCTCGCCTTGGCAATGTTCCCAGCAGATGACCGATGGGGCAAAGCGATCGAGGCCGTCGAGCACGCGATCGACGCCTGCGAGTGATGCTCGATCATCGAAGACAATGACCACCCGCTTGGCCGATTTGGCGCATCGACAGGCCACTGCGAAAATCGTGTGGATGCTCGTTGCGGGCATGACGGCAAGGCCTCGCTTGCTCAGCGCACGAATCAAGGGCTCGCCTGGCTGTTGATCGACAGCATGCCAAAGAAGACAAATCTGGTTGGGCTCGGGCTCGTGGGTCATCTGTTACCAGTGTATCGCGCATGGCACCAAAAACACCCCCGATATCCGCTCGTTTCGTATATTGAGAGCCAATCTTGCGCTGGTCCGAGAATGTCCGCCCGGATTCAGGATTCGCTCTCGATCAATCCCCGGGCGATCTCGCTTGCTCCATCGGGTACGCCCAGGGCATCGAAGCCCGCGCGCATTTTGGATCGGACTTCATCGGATTCGAGCACTCGGGCCAAGGCCTGGCGGTGCTGGGCGAAGTTCGCCTGGGGGTCGATCAGATCGGTCAGCACAACCGCTGCCCCCGCATCGACGAGGACCTGGGCGTTGTGCTTCTGGTGTTCGTCCTCATGATAGGGGTACGGAAAGAACACGCTGGGGACTTTGCCCCCCCAGCACTCGGCGACGGTGCCTGCCCCGCAGCGTCCCAGAGCCACATCGGCTGCGGAAAGGGCGGTGCCCATCTTGTCGATGTATCGCTCGACCCATGCGTTGATCTTGGCCTCTCGATAGGTTGATCGGAGCTGGTCAGCCGCCGACTCGCTCATCTTGTTGCCGACTTGATGGATGACCTGCCAGTTGGCGAAGGATTCGGGGGCCTGGTCCACCATCATGCGCACAAAGTTGGTGATCGACTCGGCCCCTTGGGATCCGCCGGTGACGAGGAGGGTGTTGGTGTGGGAATCGAGCCCGAAGGCGGCGCGGGCGTCTTGCGGGGGGATTGAATCCGTCATCGCCGAGCGGACAATCGGACGGGTGCGCTGCCAAGTGTCGAACCCGGCAGCATCAGAGAGGTTGGCAGCGGTGAAAATCCTGGTTGCCTTTTTCGCAATGAGCACATTGGCCTTGCCTGGGACTGCATCGAGATTCACCAGCACCACCGGGATTTTCTCAGCATGCCCTGCCCGGGCACCCGGAGCAGCGACGAACCCACCCATCGCGACGACAGTCACCGAATCATGGGATTGCTTGAAGTGTTGGATCTGCTGGCGCGTCGCGCGGACGCTTGGGCCCCAGCTTGCGATGAACCGCATCAACCCGCGAGGCTTCTTCGACACGGGCATTGCGGGGATCGGCGCGAAGGGGACCTCTTCGTTTTCGAGAATCTGAGTATCAATCGGTCGGTTCGAGCACAGAATATGCACACCCACATCGGGCTCGATGGCTCGGAGTTGTTCGATGATCGCCAATGCGGGGTAGAGATGCCCGCCGGTGCCGCCGCCGACGAAGACGAAGGCCCGCCGAGCCGAGTTGGAGGCAGGCTCGTTCATCCGAACAGGTCTGAGCGTTCATCGCCGGGGGTATACTCGGGCGCCCTCGATGCGTTTTTGTTCGCGGGTCGAAACCGATCGAAGATGGTTGGCTTTGAGGTTTCGCTGTAAACCGCGACGGGGTCGCCGAGGAGTTCTTCCATTTCGTTGTCGTCGATCGGATGGGTGTCGTAGGCGCTGGAATCTTCAACAGCCATCTGGACCGGGGCGAGTTGTGCAGGCTGATGGACCGCGTGCATCACCGAGGCGCCCCACAACCCGGCGCGATCGGCCAGGGTTGGTTTGAGCTCGATTTCTGAATCCCGCCTTGCACGCAGGGCGATGATTTCTTCGTCTTCCGATGCCCCCGCATCGACAAAGCCCATCGCGTATTCACGGGTGCGGTCGATCGACACCACCAAGCCCAAGGCGAAGGCGGTCATGATCCACCCGGTGCCGCCCGAGGACATCAAAGGCAGCGCGATGCCCTTGGTCGGACCTAAGCCGGTGACCACGACGAGGTTGATCAGCGCCTGGATCGAGATGGTGGCGATGATGCCCATAACGGTGAGTTTGAGCATCATCGAGCGTTCGCGCATGGCAATCGAGGTGCCGGTCCATGCGATCCCGGCGTAGCTGAGGATGACGATGAGCACGCCGACGAGTCCGAGTTCTTCGCTGACGATGGCGAAGAGGAAATCCGTCGTATCTTCGGGGAGGTATCCGAACTTCTGTAAGCCGTTGCCCAACCCGCGTCCGAACACACCCCCGCCTGCGACGGTGGCGATGGATTGGATGAGGTGATAGCCTGAGCCCGATGGATCGGCGTAGGGATCAAGGTAGGCGGTGATCCGCTCCATGCGGTAGGGCACCGCCACCACGGCGACGACCAGCCCGCCAAGCACCGGCGTGACGAACATCGCAAAGTGCATCCACCGCGCCCCAGCTGCCAAAAGCACCACGCCCACCGCGACGATCATCAATGCCCCGGTGCCCAAATCTTCGAGAATCACCACGCCTGCGATGAGCCCGGCGCACAAACACACCGGGAGCAACCCGGAAAACAGATTGCGAAGCTTGTTTTCTTTGTACGATGCCATGCGAGCTGCGTACCACGCGACGAGAATGATGATCGCCCATTTGACGATCTCGGAGGGCTGAATGCTCTCGAGCCCGGGGATATGGAGGTTGAGCCACCGGGCAGAGCCCTTTTCGACGCGGGCGATGCCCGGCACATAGACCAGCAACAGCAATCCAACGAGCATCAACGACCCGATGACCAAAACGCCCAGATCGCCTCCGGGCTTGAACCAGACGACGCGATCGAGCCGATCGGCGAATCGACGGATCGGCAGGCGCGACGCGATCACCATCGCGGTGACCGCAAAGAGCAGATACAGGCTCGTCCGTGAGGTGAGCAAGGATTCTGCGCTCACGCCTGAGACGGCTGCCGATGCGGCTGGGGTCATGTCTTCTTGCAATGGACGCACCTGCATCCCTGCGGATTGCACCATCACGACGCCCAGGGTCAGCAAGACCAGGGCGCACAGCATCACAACATGACCAGAACGGACCATGGACAAAGTATCGGCTCCAAACAGATTCGGGATTGAAATTCGGGAGGGGGTTTTAGACACTCTGGGCGGGTGAATCAACCCTATTGACTCAATACAAACCACCCAAAACCCGCATGATTACTTGCATCCCCCACCAATCACACAAGATACAGCGTTCGCCTTCTCAGGAAGAAAGTTTGATTCTGTCTCAGTATTCAAAGCTCAAGAGTCATGAAAATGCTATTGGGATCAGGAACATACGCCCCAAATGCTTCACACGCCTCAAACCCAAACCGGGTATACATTGAACGGGCGGGCGCGAACTCAACTTGTGCGCCGGTTTCGAGACTCAAACGGATGTAGCCTCGACCATGAGCGGCTTGGATAATCTTCTCAAGGAGTTTCGATGCGACGCCTTTTCGCAGATGCGATTGTGCTGTGCGCATTGATTTGATCTCGCCATGCGTTCGATCGAGCTCGAGCAAAGCGCCACACCCAAGAACCTCTCCACCATCGCGTGCTGTCCAGAATGTAATCGCAGGCAAACACAGCCCTTGAACATCGAGCGCGTGCTTGCTTTCAGGGTCGGAAATCGAACGCATCGCTTCGAGATGCTCATTGAGCAGCCTTGAAATCTCAGGCTTTCTTGGATCGTCTTGCTCAGTCCATAACCCTCTTCTCGGTCAATCTCCTACACCTTTATCGCGTACGCTGCGACCTTCAACGCGGCTTCGGCGAACAGGGTGGACTGCTTGCGGCTCCGCAGCGACGACCCGCTAATCCGCTTGATCGCGCTGTTCACACT
>WFPK01000047.1 GCA_015487555.1 Phycisphaerales bacterium | reverse complement strand
CCGCAACGCCGCGACGGGATCAACCCCGAGCTGCTTCCACGCATCGCGTTCCTCGTCGGTCAACGCGCGAACCCCTTCATAGAACCCCGGGATCGTCACCCGCCGATCCTCATCCCAAAGCTGCGCTAAAACCTTGACGAGTTCATTGATCGGATTGGGCACCCGCCCGCCCCAAAGCCCCGAGTGCAAATCCTGGTCTGCCCCGATGAGTGTGATCTCGGTGTAGGCCAATCCGCGCACGCCATAGGTAATCGCAGGCTTGCCCCGCCCGAGCATGCCGGTATCCGAAATCAAACACACATCCGTTTTTCCAAGACGATCCGCATGCGCTCGCACAAAGGCTTCGAGATTCACCGACCCCGATTCTTCTTCGCCTTCGAGCATCACCGTGAACTTCACGCCCCCGCCGGGCTTACCGGTTGTTTCGTACCACGCCCGCATCGCTTCGAGGAACATCATCACCTGCCCCTTGTCATCGCACGCCCCCCGCGCCACGATCCGCTCGCCCATCTCACCTTGGGCAGGCTTGATGATCGGCGTAAACGGATCCGACTCCCAGAGCTCGATCGGATCGGCGGGCTGAACATCGTAGTGCCCATAGAACAACACATGCGGGCCGGTATAGTCATCGCTGCCCGCCGAGCTCGCCATCACAATCGGATGCCCGGGTAAATCCGCTGTCCCTGTCGGGCAGAGCTCAACTTCAAACCCAGAAGCCTTCAAATGATCCGCTGCCCACTGCCCCGCCCGAGCAGTATCCTCATCATGGGCCGGGTCAGTCCCGACCGATGGAATGGCAAGCCACTCCATCAGCCGACCGATTGATTCTGATTCATGCCGCTCAAGCCAGTTCATCGCATCTTGTGTGCCCATTGCGTTCTCCTCGGTTATGTGAAGAAAAGGATAGCGCGAAAAAAAACCCGCTGCCCTTGCCAGGCAGCGGGTCAATAGAGGAGATTGTGAGATGTGCTGATCGAGCTCCACGAGCAGATCACCACGATTCATCACGACGCATCACGATTTATCGTGAAACATCGCCACTTAGCGCCGACGGCGGGCAGCAGCCAGTCCACCAAGCCCAAGAAGAGCAAAGGTACCTGGGGTTGGAACACCAGTCTTGAAGACGATGTTATCAAGGTAGAGCGATTCCGAACCCGAGTTCGAATCAAGCTCGACATTGAGCGTCACCGAAACATACCCGGTCAGGTTCACGGTCGCCATGTGCCATTCGCCTTCAATGCCCATATCGTCGATGTCCATACCTGCGGTGTTGAGAATATCAATCTCAACGCCGTCAGCGACCACCCAGATACGCATGTAGTCATCAGACTCCCACCCAGTTTCCTGGACATAGAAATCCATCATCAGGTTCCACTCGAAAAGTGTGCGTCCACCAGGAGCCTGGATCGTATCGAAGGTTGTCCGCATCATGCCATCGGCATCCTGAAGCTGGAACCCCTGCACGCCATCAGTAAACGAACCGACCGTTCCAGTGTAATCCGTGGCACCCACGAAATCACCATCGGTGAGCCCGACGCTGTTGCGTGTGTTGAAGTACTGCGAGTCAAAGCCGATCTCAACGCCGTCGGCGGTGAAGTCAACAACAGACTGACCAGCATTGTTGATCAAGTCATGATCGACGCTTGCATCGCCGGTATCGACATACCGATCACCGACAAAGGCATTCTCAAAGCTTGTGTACGCGATGATATGGTCATCGGCCATTGCACCAGCAGTCAAGCCAGCAACTGTCGCGATTATAAGTGTGTTTTTCATCGGATCATCTCTCCAGTAAATCCTTGGTTCTCTTCTATTGATTTGCCTCTCACAACCACAACACCAGCCGAGCGAGTCCGAGCAGGGGTGCTGTGCTCACCCAAAGTGTATCCGATCCACCACCAAATTCCGAAGCATTTCTTCCCAATTTTGGTGGAATTCCTCATATTCGCACTCCCCCTGTGAACTTAGGTAAGATGGCCGGGCAATGGGCCGAGAATCTGCATCCTCACGCCACCTACAGCCAATGCCCATGACCTTTTATCCACAAAAAATACCCCCCACCAAACCGGCAAGAGGTATCAAATTGAACTCAATCACAGCAGAAAAGCCAGTGCACTCAATATATCTTGGCTACAGGACGATTCCCACGCTGGGCCTCCATAAACCGGATGGACTCCTCTGTATTCTGCCCGTTTGTCCAGATCGTCCCCGTTGGATGCCAAGGATTCGGATCCGTCCACATATCTATTGATCTCACTGAACGAACCGATCCATCAAAGTACAACGCATTGACTTCCCGATCACCGTGGCGCATCGAGAGATCAACATTGGTCTGGGACGACGAACTTTGCGACTCTCGCCCCCACGCCCTTGACTGTCTGTAAGTGGGTGTCGGCTCAGTAAAGTTCCCGTACCAGCGCGGAGCAAGTGTTGGGTTATAAGTCAACCCATCGACCTCGCCTTCGCCTGGATCGGTCCAGAATCGAGTCCCGTCGGCAGCCATGATCTTATCGGAAACAACTGTTCCAACCTGCGCCATCTTATGACGAAATCCCTTGGGTTGGCGTGGTGCACCGGGGTTCGAAATCATTGAGCCGACTTCCGGGTTGATCGCAATCCCACCATCGGCAGAAACCCGCTGAACAAGGCGTGTGACAGCATCTCCCGCATCAGCGCTGTAGTGGGCAAACCCCGAGGGCATCAGATAGCTCCCCTGTCTCACACCCACAATTACTTCTTCCGCGAACTCGTCAAAGTCACTTGGAATTCCACTCCCGCCACTGTCTTGATAAGGCGCATCGACAAACACCTTCGCCGAGGCACATGCAAAATCATTGTTCAACTGGGTCATTTTCGTAGAGCGACGATCAGAGAACCCCAACGAATCACCAAGCATGGGGGTAATCCAGTCTTGAGTCTGTGTTGGCTTGAGTTGGTCAGAGGTCCCCGCGAGGGCCTCGGCACCGCTTACAATGCCTTCGCCGGGCACAATAACCCGCCCGAGGTATTTCGCACCGACATTGACCGGGCTCGAATAGTGATCGCGATAGTCCCCGACATAAATCGCATTGGCGGTACCAATACTCCTGAGCGTCGCCGAGCACACCATCCGCTGAGCACTCGCCCGGGCCGAGCCCAAAGCAGGGAGCAAGATGCCAATCAGCAACGCAATAATCGCAATGACCACCAAGAGCTCAATCAGAGTAAATGCTTTCTTTGTTTTCATTGTGTTCTTCCTTGTCCCGGCTTTGAGCAACTTGAATATATCCAACAACACCTATCACGAATATCGATCGACGACACCCATCGACAACACCTGTCAATAGCCCGCCTAACGAAGCACGATACGGATCGGGTCATCAGGAAGCACCTCAATCCTGAGCTTCCCAGGCTCGAGCTTCGAGCCCTTCCGGACATTCTCCGTCAAGAAACTGTCATACCCTTCCGGAATCTCCCAGACCAAATCCTCGACCTGATTGACCGGATACAGGGTGCGCTTTCCCGTATCGGGATTCTTCGCTGGCAAGGGAACACCCTTCGCTTTCCCTTTACGAATATCATACAATTGTCCGGTCATGATGTCCACAGTCATGTATCCGCTTGTGGTTGGGATGGAGTTCGCAAATCCATATTTCCAAGCAGAAAAGCCCAATACCGCCACTGCAAGCACCATCAGCACGATCTGCCAAGGTTTCACTTTTTCCATCTTTTCGCTTCCTGCAAAGGCCTATCGCCCGATGATTTCCATTCGTACCCAATAACCCACACCCACCACACTACCGCGAGACATCGACGCTCACCGGATAATGATCCGCTGCATACCCATCAAAGGTGTCCAACGAACGCCAATCCACCCCCGCAGGTCTGGCAGCGGTGCCCAACACAAAGGCGGTATCCTCGTGAAGATACCCGATCGCGGCCGAATTCGCAAGGATCAGGTCAATCCGTCGGCTTGACTCATGCGTCGCAAGCTCCGAATTGGACCAATCACTCTTTGCGAAGATATCGTAAAATCCATCCCGCAGATAAATTTTCACACTCTCATCGCTCGGCTGGGCGTTGAAATCACCCAGAATCACCACCGGACGCTCCGGATGCGCCGCTTCAACCTCATGGGCGAGCTTCACAATCATCCGCGCCTCAGCTTCTCGCCAATACTGGCTGAACCGACCAGATTTGTGATGCACGACAAACAGCGTCAAAGTCCATGCTTCACGATCACCCATTTGGGGGATTTGCACATCCACCTTCAAAGGCGAACGCCGAAACGCCACGGGCTCACCCGCGTAAAAGTTCTTATTCCGACCATACTTCTCCGGATGAACCCCGCCGAGCTCCTTCCCGATCCAAAGCTGGGGGTCTGTCAACGGGAACCGCGACAACACCGCATTCTCGATCCCACGCGCGTTGCCCGCATCGAGCGAAATCACATAGTCGTACCCCATATCCGCCAGATAAGTATCCCGGAACCAGATCACCGCGTCGTAGGACTCGACCTCCTGCAAGCAGAGGACATCAGAATCAAGCTTCCTGATTGCCCGAGCAGCTGCGATCATCTGGTGCTCGGGTTTGGTGTCGTCGATATCTTCATTTCTGCCAGTCAATGCCGGGTCATCGACATCATCGAAGAGGTTCTCGATGTTGTAAGCGGTCAGCCGAAAGGTGCCCGGGGCTTTGGCGGGTGCCTGAGCGATCCCAAACCGACGCATGGTCTCCTCTGCACGAATGATCGTGTCGAGCAACTCTTGGTCTGGGCTTGATTGGGTTGATGCCGACGGAGCTTCAGGCCCGCCCGCATACACAAACGACCCGGCACATGCCCCGACGAGAAGAACAAGCATGCCGATCAGCATGGTGAAACGATTCGTCAACCTTGGGTTCACACTTGGGTTCATGCTTGGGTTCATAAAAGAGATGCCTCGCGAATGATTTTCAACTTGCCCAGTGTGGAGTTTAGGCGGGGAACAGGCTCAAAGCTCGCCAAAGCGTATCTCGGCTCCGCATGGTCTACGATTCACCCATCACGCGTATACACCCTTGCAGGAGAGCGAGTTTCGATGCAGATCATTTTGGCCAATCCACGAGGGTTCTGTGCGGGTGTCCGCATGGCGATTGATGTCGTCGATCAGATTCTCGCCATCCTCCCCGATCAGCCGTTGTATGTTTACCATGAGATTGTCCACAATCGCCACATCGTGGACCGCTTTGTCGATCGAGGTGTGGTCTT
Organism: Phycisphaerales bacterium; assembly: GCA_015487555.1. Taxonomy (GTDB): domain Bacteria; phylum Planctomycetota; class Phycisphaerae; order Phycisphaerales; family UBA1924; genus UBA1924. The sequence goes on along the minus strand of WFPK01000047.1, from coordinate 23,152 downwards.
CGTGGACAGCCTCGACGAAGTCCCGTCTGGCAGCATCGTTGTCTTCTCCGCCCATGGCATCTCCCCAACCATCCGCGATCAGGCCAAAGCACGCAACCTCCGGGCCATCGACGCCACCTGCCCACTCGTCACCAAGGTCCACTCCCGGGCCATCCGATATGCCAACCAAGGGTATCAAATCCTGCTCATCGGGCACAAAGACCACCAAGAAATCGTCGGCACCTTCGGGCACGCCCCCAATCAAACCCAAGTCGTCGAATCCGCTGCCGACATCCCCAACCTGGCCATCGACGATCCTGACAAACTCGTCTACCTCACCCAGACCACCCTCTCGGTCGATGATGCCAACACGATCATCGCTGCGCTCAAATCCACCTTCCCCAACATCAAAGAGCCACCCACCGAAGACATCTGCTACGCCACCACCAACCGCCAAGCAGCGGTTCGGCTGATCTCTGCGCAATGCGATCTGGTCATTGTCGTGGGATCGAAAAACTCATCCAACTCCGTACGCCTCACCGAAATCTCCAAAAACATCGGCACCCCCGGGTATCTTCTCGATGATGTCTCCGGGCTCGATCCCGCGTGGTATCCCAAAGGCACCGAACGCATCCTGCTCACCGCTGGCGCCTCAGCGCCCGAAGACCTCGTCGCCGATATCTGTAAGCATTTCGTCGAGCACCACAGCGCGACGCTGCACATTGCTGATGTGTATGAAGAGTCCATCGAGTTCGGCTTACCCTTATCACTCAAAAAGCTCATGGAATCCCAAGGCGTCGATCACAAAGACCGCCGAGTCCGTGTCGAGCCCCCCACCATCACCGCTGATGCGTATGGCGCAATCGCTGTGCCATTGACCATCGCTGGAAAACCAGAATCCTTATGAATCACCCCACCAACCATTTCTTCTCCTTCACCCCGACGACCTTGCAGGCGTGGTGCATCGAGCACAAGATGCCCAAGTTCCGCGCCAAGCAGATCATGGAATGGGTCTACGAAAAAGGCATCGTCGATCCCGAGCAGATGACCAACCTATCGAATCTCGATCGCAAAATCCTCACCGAGGACATGACCTTCCTCTCAGGCCCCACCGTGGCGCATCAACTCGCGACCGATGGCACCCAGAAGCTCTTGATCGAATGGCCAGACGATATCGACACCAACAAAGTCGCGCCGAGCGAAGCCGGGGTCGATCAATCGAATCGTCTCCCCATCGTCGGGCAAGGCATGCCCTATTCCAACACGGCCCGCCAGACCGAATGCGTCATGATCCCCGCGACCGACACCGACCGACGCACCGCCTGCGTTTCGTCCCAGATCGGTTGCCCCGTCGGATGCACCTTCTGCGCCACCGGCATCGGCGGGCTCGATGGCAACCTCTCCGCCGGGCGCATCGTCGAACAGGTCTGGAGGCTCAACCAACTCCAAGGCGTCGATCGCATCTCCAATGTCGTGTTTATGGGTATGGGCGAACCGTTGGCGAATCTGTCCGCGGTCGTCCATGCGGTTCAATCCCTCGCAGCCCCGTGGGGGATGGGCATCAGTGCTCGCAAGATCACCATCTCGACCGTCGGCATGCACAAAGCGATCGAAAAACTCGCTGACGAACTCGACCTGCCCGTCACCCTCGCCCTCTCGATCCACGCCCCCAACGACACGCTCCGCAAGAAACTCATCCCCTGGGCCCAGTTCACCACAATCGACCAACTCGTCGATGCCTGCTCGAGTTGGTTCAAAAAAACCGGGCGCGAGATCACCCTCGAATACATCCTCCTCGGCGGCGTCAACGATCTCCCCGAACACGCCATCGAACTCGCAGCCGTCGTGAAGAAACTCCGCGCCAATGTCAATCTCATCCGGTACAACGAGGTCAAAGGACTCCCCTTTGAGCGACCCACCGGCGATGATGTCCACCATTTCCAGCGCATCTTGCGTGAGCAGGGCGTGAACTGCCATATCCGCGCCAGCCGAGGACGCGATATCGCAGCTGCCTGCGGTCAACTCCGCCATGAGCTTGTCCCATGATCCAACCGATCGTTTCAACCAATCCCAATGACTACGACTGGATCGCCGAGTTCCGATCCTTCACCTCGTTCCATTATTTGATCCTCGCGATCACCATTGTGCTCTTCGCCAGCTTGTGCATCGTCGGCAAGTCCCTGCTCAAGCGCGATCTGCTCAAGGGCACCAACCGCGAACAAACCTTCCGCCGACTCCTCGCCTGGATCATCATCGTCACCCAGGCCTTCTTCTTTATCCGTAGGCTCACCCCCGAGCACTGGGATATTCAGGATTCGCTCCCGCTTCACCTGTGCCGATGGACGGTCTGGATCGCTGCATGGGCATTGTTCACACTCAACCCCAAGATGCGTTCGCTGCTCTTGTTCTGGGGCATCGCCTTGAGTTCGCAGGCCTACTTCACCCCGATGATCCGCGAAGGCGCAGGCAGCTGGGCGTTCTGGATCTACTGGATCAATCACACGCAGATCATCGGGGCAGCGGTCTATGACATCGCGGTGCTCGGGTATCGCCCCGATCGCAAGTCCCTCTACTTCGGCATGTTCTGGGGCACCGCCTATGGCGTCTTCGCTGTCATCCTCAACGCCATCCTGGGCACCAACTACACCTACCTCGGCGCAGGCACCCATAACGCCCCGTCGCTGGTTGACAAGCTCGGCCCGTATCCAATGCGCACCGTCTGGATGATCCTGGGCGGCAATATCATGTGCATCATCGTCTATCTGATCTCGGCGGGGATGCTCAAGGTGCGGACACAGATTTTCAAGAAGCCCCCGCCTCGGATGTTTACCGCGGATGATTTCCCGATTCGATCCCCGGTGGCCCGGCTCGCCGAGCCGGGTTCTTGAGGATCGAGCATGGACACGAATGAAAGCCCCGGCTCGGCGAGCCGGGCCACCGAACACTGGCTGGGGAGCTGGGCCACCGGCGGAACACCAACGACCTAGACTCTCACCCGTGGAATGCCTGATCCTCATCCTGATCCCCCTCGCCCTAATGATCGCACTCCCCGCGACCTGGATCATCGTGCGCCTCTCCCATCGGCTCGGCGCCCTCGATAGTGCACCGATCGAAGGGCAGATCAAAGCCGACACGCGATCCATCCCCAACACCGGCGGCATCGGGATCGCACTGGGCATCCTGATCCCCATGATCGGCGCGATGGGGCTCTTCTCGATGCTCGATCCGGATGCCCTGCCCGGTGTCCTCGACCCGATCAAGGATCATGTCCCCGGGTTGCGATCGCAGTTGCCAATGGGCTGGACACTCATCGCAAGTATCATCGGACTCCATGTGCTCGGGCTCATCGACGATCGCAAGCCGATGGGCCCATGGATCAAGCTGATCGTCATGCTCATCCCCGGTGCGGTCTTTGCGATCTTTTTCGACACCCGCTTGATGACCCTGCTCGACGCCCATGTCGGAGGCCCGTGGCTGAGCATCCTCATCACGATCCTGTGGTTCGGGGTGATTATCAACGCGATGAACTTCATCGACAACATGGATGGCTTATCCGCCGGTATCGCCGCCATCGCTGGAGCATTGCTTCTGGTGGCTGCGCTGCTCAATGGGCAATGGTTCGTCGGGGCGATTTTGGCGCTGTTGGTTGGATCGACCCTCGGGTTCCTCGTGTTCAACTTCCCGCCTGCCAAGATATTCATGGGCGATGGCGGGTCGCTGATCCTCGGATTGCTCCTGGCCTTCCTCACCGTCCGCACGACCTATCTGCCGATCCATCAATCTGTCAACGAATCCGCCTTCGCTGGGGCGTGGTATGCGGTCCTGATGCCCGTGGTGATCCTGGCGATACCTTTATATGACTTTGTTTCGGTGACACTCATTCGGCTCTCGCAGGGCAAAAGCCCGTTTGTGGGCGATCTTCAGCACTTTTCCCACCGCATCCGCGATCGTGGGCTCGGATCACGATCGACGATTCTGGTGATCTATGCCCTGACACTCGCGACGGGGATTTCCGGGTTGTTGATCTCGCGGGCCCAGCCTTGGGAGGCGATGGTCTTGGGGGTTCAGATTGTCGCGTTGATCGGTGCGATTGCGTTGTTCGAGTACCGCTTGCCGAGTAAGGGCGCCGATGGATGAATCGCCGAGCAAGGTTGGGACGGGGTTGGCGTGGTTCGGGTTGATCGCGATGGTGACGCTGGTCATGAGCCGGGCGATGGTCGAGCATGATGCGTTTCCGTGGTGGGTGAGTGATCCGTTTGTGTTCTCGCCGCCGGTGATTGGGTTGACGCCGACGAAGGCTTTGCTCCTGAATCTGGGCGTGGTGCTTAGTTGTTCGTTTATGCTGATCGGGTTGCTGCTCCGCAAAGAACGCGTCGGCCTCATCAGCGCGATCCTGTTTCTTGTCGGCGTCGCGATCGTCGCCCATCACGGGTTCCATACATTTGAATCGGTGCTTGAGGGGTCGAATCTGCTCGCGATCGTCGCGGTGTTGTATGTCGCGTCTTGTGCGCACAAACTCGGTCATGCCCAACAGATCATCGCCGCGATCACGCTGGGATTTGTGTTGGTGCTGGTGGTGATGGGCAGCTACGAGATGTTTGTCATCCACCCGCAGACCATCGCGAGCTATGAGCTCACCCGCGACGCATTCCTCGCAGCACGAGGATGGACGCCGGGGTCGTTTGAAGCCCTCGCCTATGAACGCCGACTCTCCCAACCCGAACCGATCGCGTGGTTCGGGTTGACCAATGTTTTTGCCAGCTTTGTTGGCGCAGGGGCAGCGGGGCTCTTGGTTCTCGGGTGGCGAACACGAACAGCCGATCGGTTTTCGATGCTGTACCTTCTTGGCGGGTTGATCGCCCTCGCTGGGCTCGTCATAACCGGAGCCAAGGGCGGGATCGGGGCCTTTGGACTCGGGCTCGGACTCACGATCGCAGCACTCTCAATCACACGCATCAAACTCGATGGCAAGGCGATCGTCGCCATGTGCGGCTTGGTCATCCTCGGCGTCATCGCCCGCGGATTCGTCGGCGAACGGATCGGGGACCTGAGCCTGCTCTTCCGATCGCAATACATGGTCGGCGCGATGCGGATGTTCTTTGGCGATCCGATCTTTGGCGTCGGCCCGGGTAGTTTTCAGGATCACTACGCCTGGGTCAAACCCGCGCTGAGCCCTGAGGATGTCGCCAGCGCTCATAGTTTGCCGTTCGATCTGCTCGCGCTGCTGGGGATCGGAGGCATCGCGCTGATCGGGCTTTTGATCTCCATCATCGCGCGGATTCGCCCCGGGATTGAATCGAATGATGAAACGCCGGGGCCTGATCGTCGCCAGCTAATCCAGATCACCATGCTCATCATCGCTGCTTCATCAGTGGTGTCGATTCGATTCGGGTCGCCTGCGATGGATATGAATCTCCTCGTTGTGCAGGCGTTGGGCTGTGCGCTCTGGGCCGGGTTGGCACTGATGATTGTTCGGCGGGATGATCTTGGTGCGCCCATCCGATGGGCGATGTTCGCTGGGGCGTCGGTCTTGGCGATCCATGCGATGATCGAAGTGAGCGCGACCTGGTTCGTCTCGGGGATGCTCTGGGCGTTGATGGTCGGGGGAGCGTGCACCACCTCGGGCAAGGCGGGGGAATCGAAACCGAGAGCGATACTCGCCGCGGTGGTTCTGGGATTGATCGGTTCGAGCGCGGTCTTTGCGATGCGCTTGCCGAGCATCATGGCGTGGGAGAACGAGCTCAATCTGGCAGCTGCGCCTGCGATCGAGGTGTCGATCCAACGCGAAGCACTCGGCGGGCAGCCATCGCCCGAGCTCAATGGGCTCGAGTTCGATGGGCGGACCATCGCAATCGAGCACCTGGTTCGGGCAGCCCAGATTCGTCCCACGCATATGCCCACGCGGATCGCTGCATCGCAGCAGATGCTCTGGCGGGCGTCGGTGCTTGAGTCGAACGGCGAGCATAAAGAAGCGGTCAAAGCGTGGGATCGGGCGATCGAGTTGATCGAGATTGGTGCAAAGGCATCGACGGGAGCAAGTGGATATCGCTGGCTCGGGAGCGTGTGGTTCGGGCGAGCGATGCAGTTCCCCGATGACCCGGCCCGGATGGATTGGCTCGATCGGGCCCAGAGCGTCTGGATGGAAGCCTTTGTGCGCTCGCCTCGCGATCCGCACCTGGCGCTCAAGCTGATGGATCTGGCGATCGAGCAGGGCAATACGGAGCAGTCGGTGGCGTGGGCCCAGCAAGCGATTCGGCTCGATGAGCAGAGTCGGCTCGACCCGCTGCGGGGGATCGGTGAGGATGACCTGATGCGTGCTCGAAGCCTGTTGCGCAGCTCGCCTTGAGTTGCACGATCGAGTTGAAAGTTGATCTCAAGGTCCGAGAATATGATCGTCGGGGCGATTGGGCTTGATTGTGCCCAATGCCGGGCTAGGATTGGGGGAAATCATGCCCAATCGCCGACTATGATGGTCGCCGAATCATCATGATTTGACAAGTCCTTTGTAGACAAGGTATTGAGCGTGCTGCCCGGGTAAAGGGCGATCACGATGAGGAGTGTAAGTAATGGAAGAACCATCCGATCCAGAACCGGCGGGGCATCTCTAAGAGATTGCACTTTCATGCACTGCACTCGGCGAGCTCTGCCGAACGACGAAACCAACGCACAAACCAACACACAAGAAGAGAAACGATTGGTGCACACCAAGCGGGGATCGTTCCCCCACCGATGGATCAATCATACCAGATTTGACCGAGTACGAACCTCGTACAGAACACCAGCAAGAGGAATAAGCTGATGGCCACCGACCTTTCATATATCCGCAACATCGGAATTTGTGCCCACATCGACGCGGGCAAAACCACCGTCACCGAACGCATCTTGTACTACACCGGCAAGAACTACAAGCTCGGTGAAGTCCACGAAGGCACCGCAACGATGGACTTCCTCCAAGAAGAACAAGAGCGCGGGATCACCATCCAGTCGGCAGCGACCACCTGCCCATGGACATACGAAGGCAAAGAATACAAGATCAACCTGATCGATACCCCCGGGCATGTGGACTTCACGATTGAAGTCGAGCGTTCGCTTCGTGTGCTCGACGGCGCGGTTGCGGTGTTCGATGGCAAGGAAGGCGTCGAGGCACAGTCCGAGACCGTGTGGCGTCAGGCCGACCGATACAAGGTGCCCCGCATGTGCCTGGTCAATAAGATGGACAAGCTCGGCGCGGACTTTGAATACTCCTTCGAGACGATCAAAAAACGCCTTGGTGCCAATGCGATTGCGATGCAGCTTCCTTGGGGCTCTGGCAACGAGCTCGTCGGAATCATCGACCTGCTCAAAATGAAGGCGTATCACTTCGATGAAGCATCGCAAGGTGCGATCGTCACCGAGCAGGATATTCCTGATGAATACTTGGAAAAAGCACAGAAGTGGCGCGCCGAGCTCATCGAGAATGCCTCGGCCCTTGATGATGATCTGATGGAGCAGTACCTCGAAGATGAGGACAGCATCACCGTCGAACAAATCAAAAAGGCAATCCGCAAGGGCACCATCGCTCTCGAGTGCAACCCAGTTTTCTGTGGGTCGGCCCTCAAGAACATCGGTGTCCAGGCGCTCATCGACGCGACGATCGAATATCTTCCAAATCCGCAGGAAGTGCCCGACATGGTCGGTACCGATCCCAAGGACAAGACCATCGAACTCACTCGTCCGCACGACGAAAGCGCTCCATTCTCTGGGCTGGTCTTCAAGGTCGTCTCGGACACCCACGGCGATCTCACCTATGTCCGCGTCTACTCGGGCAAACTCGTCAAAGGTACCCGTGTGCTCAACCCGGGCAACAACAAGCGTGAAATTGCTTCTCGTATCTTCGAGATGCACGCCAAGGATCGTTTGGCACTCGATGAAGTCGGCGCGGGCAATATCGTTGCGGTTGTGGGCATCAAAAACTCGATCACCGGCGACACGCTCTGCTCGACTGATGAGCCAATTATCCTCGAACGAATGGAGTTCCCCGATCCCGTCATCTCGATGTCGATCGAGCCGAAAACTGCGGATGATAAGCGCAAGCTCTCCGAGGCGTTGGTGATTATTCGGCGCGAGGACCCATCGTTCCGCTCGGAATACAACGAAGAAACCGGGCAGACCATCATTGCCGGGATGGGCGAGCTTCACCTTGAGATTATCAAGAACAAGCTGATCCGCGACATGAAGATTGGCGTTGAGGTCGGTCGTCCGCGTGTTTCGTACCGTGAAGCGATCAGCGGCAGCGCCGAGGATTGCCGAGGATTGTTCAAGAAGCAGTCTGGTGGTCGTGGTCAGTTTGGCGATTGTACCATCAATATCGAGCCTTACACCGCTGAGCAGGCCGAGGCAGATGGCGTTGATTTCACGGACAATGTTGCGTTTGTCAACAACATCGTCGGTGGCTCGATTCCCAAAGAATTCATCCCATCGGTCGAAGCCGGTGTCCGCAACACCGCCAAGAGCGGCGTGTCGGCTCCGTTCCCACTGATCAACATCAAGGTGACGCTCACCGACGGGAAGTACCACGATGTGGACTCTTCGCAGGTTGCATTCGAGCAGGCCGGTCGTTTGGCGCTTCGTGAAGCGGTCTCGCGGGCAGGGAGTATTCTTCTTGAGCCGATCATGAAGGTGGTCATCGTGACTCCAACTGAGTATCTTGGCAATGTGACGGGCGATCTCTCGTCGCGTCGGGGGATGATCTTGGATACCGAGGATAAGGGGATTATCAAGGAGGTCACCGCCGATGTGCCTTTGAGCGAGATGTTTGGGTACACGACGGTACTTCGTGGGCTCTCGCAGGGGCGTGCTGCCAACTCGATGGAGTTCAAGGAGTATCGTGCAATGCCTCGCAATCTCCAGGAAGAGGTCATCGAGGCGGGTGCCTGATCCGGATTGCTCGATCGTCCAGATTGGGCAAGCAATTTCGTTGTTTTCGGGCGTGACATCCGTGTCACGCCCGTTTTTCTTTCTTGGTTGAAAGTGCAAGGGTTGAAGCGTGCAATCGAGATTGCCGACCTATCATCGGAACCCTCGATCGGCACGATCGGCTTACCGGACGGTGTGATTCACCGGGTCGATCAGTTCGATGGGGAAGGTGACGCACTCAGGAGTCTGTGATGCCAGATCGGCTCAAAACCGTATTGCTCTTCGGGGCCCCCGGCGCGGGCAAGGGAACGCAAGGCTCACTCCTTGGGGGCATCCCTGGATACTTCCATATGTCCACCGGCGATATGTTCCGCACGCTCGATAAAGAATCCGAGCTCGGACAAATCTTCTACGAATACTCATCCAAAGGCGAGCTCGTCCCCGACGAAGTCACCCTCGAGCTCTGGCATACCTATGTCCATGCCCTGGCGATCCTTGGGATGTACAAGCCCTACTCCGACCTGCTGATCCTCGACGGCATCCCGCGGACGGTCGCCCAGACGACGCTGATGGAAAAATACATTGATGTGCTCGGCGTGATTCATCTACGGGCTTCGAACCAAGAGGACATGATCGCCCGGCTGCACAATCGTGCGATCGAGCAGAACCGCATCGACGATGCCAAAGAAGATGTCATCCGGAATCGACTCGCGATCTACGAGCGAGAAACGCGCCCGGTGCTCAACCACTACGACCAATCCATCGTCCACGAGATCGACGCGATCGGTACACTCGGAGGCGTGCTGAGCAATATCCTCCAGGTCGTCGCCCCGATCCAGGACACCTGTCACACCAACCCTGCCAAGGTCTAGCGATTGGCAACCCAATCCAGCCCTGCCCCACTCCCTTTCTATACAGGTCTTTTACAGGCCTGTTTTTTACGGGCTTGGCTCAGGCTTGGGCTTGGGCGCGGTGACTGGCGAGACCATCGGGTCGATGATGAGCGACTGGATGACATACTCGGGCAGCGGGCTCGATGAGCGGATGCCATAAAGCGCGGGCAGGTCGAACGCCTCATAGCTGGCGGGGGGGTGGAAGTAGTAGGCGACGGGGACATAGTCGTTGAGCTCATCGTGGGTGCCCAGGTAGTTCCACCATTGTTGGTATTGCGAAGCGCGCTTGCCGTTGAGTCGGAGCCGATCGACATCAATGGGCACCCAGAAGGTCAGGTCTCGCTCGGGGTCGTACATCGCAAACTCGACCATCGAGACCATCTGCTCGAGCACATCTTGTTCGAGCATGTTGACACACAGGACGGTCCGTGCGGGCACGCCTGCGCTGCGGAGGATGGATGTCAAGAGTGTGGCCAGGTCGTGCTTTGTGCCGTTGGTGTCTCTTGCGACGATGTCGGCCGAGCGGACGACAAACCCCGACCATGATGTTCCAGCGATGAAGGTCGAGCCGAAGATTCGATTGCCCGATCGAGATGAGAACTCGGCGGGCGGGTTGCGAACCTGAACATGCTCGATGACCTTACCGGTGAGGAACTTGACGAGATCGAGCTGGGGGATGGATTGGGGGTCGTTGTTTTCAGTCCAGAAATCAAGCAGCGTCTTGACGGTTTCGTCCGCATCGGGCGCGATTTCATACCCAACGGAATCGACGATCGGTGAGAGAAAGGCCTGGGCTTCGTCAGACCAGTCCTTGGGGTCTGGCCAAGGGAGCTGGCGGGCTTTGACATGATCGAATACGGTGTCCGAAACGACGATCTTTGAGTTGTGGATGATATGGATCTGATGGACATACTCTTGGACATCTGATCGCCAGAGGGTGTATTCGGCTTTGGTGTTCTTGGTGAACATACGCTGTTGGGTTGTTTCGCGTTCGAAGTCACCAGCTCGGATCGAAGCAATGATTGTTTTGTTGGGTGACCAGTAGAACCCGCCCTCGCGGACAACGGGATAGATCACCTCGATATCCTTCATGGCCCACCAGACCGACTCGACACGATCGGTATTGACATCGCGTACGGTATTCAGGTCATTGTAATAGTACACGCCGGCCCGCAGGAAGACCTGCGAGCGGATATCCCACCGCCAGGGGTCTTGATGCTTGATGTACGGATTCTCGGGCAACGGCGACTTGGCATCAGGATGGGCAGCGTTCTGGGCCAATGCGCTCGAACCCAATACCGCGAGCACCAGCATGAGCAAAAGGGTGTTTCGATGAAATCGTGGTTGAATATTCATTAGGCGTGCGATCCTTGGTATGTGCAGAGCACTGTACGGCTGAAAATCGGTGCGGTTGCCCGACGAAATCATCTCGCCGACACTATAATGCAACTCACCATACCACAGAACACCCCGGCAAGGAGGATCAAGTGTCCACAGCCTGCGAATCAACGAACGAATCGGCCCGGAATGAAACACGCATCGAGAAGGATTCGATGGGCGAGATGCCCGTCCCCGCCGATGTGCTCTATGGCGCCTCGACCCAGCGGGCGGTGCTCAACTTCCCGATCTCGGGGGTGCCGGTGCCTGAAACCATGATTTTCGCCTTTGCGACACTCAAAGCAGCGACCGCCAAGGCCAATCAGGAACTGGGCAAACTCTCCAAACCCAAAGCCGAGGCGATTATTGATGCCTGCGAGACGATTCTGGGCGGGATGAAAGATCGAGGCGGAATCGCAAGGCATTTTCCCATCGACATCTTCCAGACCGGGTCGGGCACCTCGACGAATATGAACACCAATGAGGTGGTCTCGAATCTCGTCTGCCTCGCCAACGGCGTGGCGGTGGGATCGAGCAAGGACCCTGAATACCTCAAGGGCGAACGGGCGATTCATCCCAATGATGATGTGAATATGGGGCAATCATCCAACGATACTTTTCCCACTGCCATGCACATCGCGGCTGCGGTGGAGATCAAGGAGAAACTGCTCCCCGCGGTAACGGCGCTGGGCAATGAGCTCGATGCCAAGGCCAAGCTGTGGGATGAGGTGGTCAAGATCGGGCGGACGCATCTGCAAGACGCGACGCCGATTCGGCTCGGGCAGGAGTTCAGCGGGTACGCTTCGCAGATGCGCCACGCAGAAGAACGGCTCCATCGTGCGCTCCATACCCTTGGCGAGCTCCCCATCGGCGGCACCGCCGTCGGCACCGGGATCAACACGCATCCCAAGTTCTCCGCGTTGGTCTGTGCGCACCTGACCGATGCCACCGGGATCGCCTTCCGCGAGGCGAGCAATCACTTTGAAGCCCAGCACGCCAAGGACGGGATTGTGGAGGTTTCAGGGTTGCTCAAGACGATCGCGGTGAGTTTGTCCAAGATCGCCAATGACATCCGTTGGCTCGGTTCCGGGCCTCGGTGTGGGATTGGCGAGTTGAAGCTGCCTGCGGTTCAGCCCGGATCAAGCATCATGCCCGGGAAGGTGAACCCGGTGATCTGCGAAGCGGTGGTGATGGGCGCATGCCAGGTGATCGGCAATGATGCTGCGGTGACGGCTGGCGGGCTTGGCGGGGTTGGGTCATTGCTGGATTTGAATGTGGCGATGCCGATGATGGGTGCCAATGTGCTCGACTCGATCAAAATCCTAACTGGATCATGCTTGGTATTCAACGAAAAGCTGCTCCAAGGGCTCGAGCCTGATCGTGAGCGGTGCGCCGAGTTGATCGAGGGGAGTTTGGCAATGTGCACAAGCCTTGTGCCGGTCATCGGTTATGATGCTTCGTCGAAGTTGGCATATCAAGCGTTTGCAGAGGGCAAGACGGTGCGGGCATTGGCGTTGGAGCAGGGGTTGGTGGAGGCGGAGAAACTCAACGAACTTCTTGATCCTCGTTCGATGACATCGCCGAGAGAATAGGCATCTGAGTGGATTGCGTTGTCTTGCGAGTTCGACGCAACCGAGGGACATGCATTGCGTATCCTCTAGCACAGAAGTGTCGCTCATCTCGCTCAGACATCCATGATCTGAGGGGGCGGGGCTACCGCAGCAAGAACCCCCTACCGAGCCAATAAAACCCTGTTTCGTGAAAAACACTGAGCAACACGCAACCGATTGCTCTATACTGAAAGCCAGCCCAATCTGACATTTTTCCAAACTTGGAGATTCCAATGAGACTCGGATTTCATCCCCTGACCAACCCCCAACCAAACCACCAACGAGTGGGCGCCCTCTCGCTGTTTGCACTTGCTGGCCTGATCGTCGGCCTTGGTGGCCAAACCGCTTGGGCTCAGACCGCAACCGTGAATGCTTCGGGCATTGGATCGACCAGTGCAGGTGAAGGACGCCCTTCGGATCAGAACGCGATTTCAGGCAAGGCTCTGATGGCCAAACTTGGTGAAGGCGGCGCGTTGGAGTACATCGTCGAGAACCCAACCTGGCGCGAGTCCAAGGCGGTCCGTGTGGTGGATACGAATCGCCCACATCTGAATATCAATGTCACGATCTTCGCCCGCCTTGTGGTCGGTGTCGAAAACGAACAGGTGCTCAAAGGCGCGATTGATACGGTCGCTTCGGCTTTGGGCTCTGATCGTCCTGGGTCGCATACATTCCGCCCATTTCTTGGCCGATCTGATGTGTTTGTCGTCGAGGCCAACTCCGTTGAAGATGCGATCAACCTTGCCAATGAGCTGACCAAGCTCGATGGCGTCCTTTGGGCCGAGGTTGACTCCAAAGGGGATGTGCAGAACGAAGCGATCACGACCGATCCGCTGGCACCGTTCCAGTGGCATGTGCTCAATCCGGGGGGGCTTCCCTTTACCAACGATCACAAAATTGATCGTGTCTACGACATGAATATCACCGGTTCCGGGGTAGTTGTGGGGATTCTCGAAGCCTTTGACAATAGCTTTTACCATGTGGATGAGTTCGGGGTTCAGTTTATCAACCCAGACCTTGCCAACCAGCTCAACGAGGAGCTGTCCCTTCCGACATCCCCGTTCAATGTGAGTTACTCGCATGGGGTGAGTGTTGCCGGGCTTGTTGCTGCTGAGGGAAACAACGGGATTTCAGGCTCGGGCGTTGCCTACGGTGCTCAGCTTGCTTCGCTCAATAACAGCAGCAATATCGCAGGCGGCGAGTCCTTTGCACACGAGCTGCGCGACATTGATATCGTGAACAACTCATGGGGGCCTATCCCGGGACCAAACCCGGTATTGCCCTCCGGAAAATACCTCGCAACCTTCCCGGATGATTTTGAGATCGACATTCCTCAGGTCAATCACACCGGGCTCAGCCGCATGTACGCGATCGGGCTCGATCAGGGGATCAGACTCGGGCGTGGTCGCAAAGGGCGAATTTTTGTTTTCTCTGCGGGAAACGGGAATCATTTCCAAGGCTTTGACCGCCTTGCACTGGGAAACGCGATCAGCCTGCCCGGCGTAGGGGTGGATCCGCTTGTTCCTGAATACGGGTATCTGGACATCACCGGGCTCGACCCGACCGACGAGGATGGGGACGGGGTCCCTGATGTGTTCTTGATGGATGGCCGAACCGCCGGGCTTGCCCCCTCGGGCGATCCGACAGCACTTGGGTGGCGATGGAGCGGACACCTCGGCAATCGTTCCGATTACCGCCAAGCCGCCTCTATGAGCCGCACCTTCGCCATCGCATCTGTCGCGGGTAATGACGACCTGTCGGGATATTCGAATACTGGCTCGTCTGTCTTTGCCGGTGCCTATGTTCAAGATGCACCGCTGGGGAATGAGTTTATTCCCAACGATAACACCTGGAGCAGTGTAGCAGTGGCCGGGGCTGCGGGTGTTGGTGTGGTCACGATCACACAGAACACAAGCCTGCCCGTTGCGTTGGAATGCGACACAATCTTTAGTACTTCTGCATTCTTTGGCGACCTGTCCACTTGTTTCTTCAATGGAACCAGTGCGGCGGCCCCGATTGCTTCTGGAATCATTGCGTTGATGCTCGAAGCAAATCCGAATCTCACGATTCGTGATATCCAGCATATCATCCAGCAGACATCGACTGTAGTCAACTACGATACAACTGCGAGTTATTGGCCTGCGGTTATTCTTGGTTTGGGGACGCTTGATCCAGATGATACCGGGCCACCAACACCGACCTTCTGGTCGACCAACGACGGCGGCGTGCGTCACAGTGACGAGTATGGGTTTGGCATCATTGATGCCGAGGCTGCAGTTGCTGCAGCAGCAACCTATGGCGGCTCTGGGCAGTTGATTATTCTTGATTCTGGACTTGTCGAAGAGGGTGATGAGGGTGCCTTCGATGATGGCGCGATTGTGGACGCCACCTTCGAATTGGCAGGAGTTATTTCTGAAAACCTGGAAACCAATGTGCTTGTCCCGGGGACTCGCCATTTCATTCCCCTTAACTGTGTCCGCCAGAACTTTACTGTTGAGGGGATCGAGCTGACCTTGAATATTGAAGGCGACGGCGCGGGTGACCTGCTCATTGCACTCATGAGCCCCCGTGGAACGATCTCCCCTTTGGCCTTGCCTCGAGGCGACTCGAATGGGCTCAGTGGAAATGCCTATACGAACTTTACATTCTCAACCTATAAGCACTGGGGTGAGCTCTCTGGCGGGCAATGGACTCTTGTCATCCAAGATTTCCGTCCGGATGAAGAAAGCCCTGAGGGGGAACTCCCGACTGACCCCATGCCTCCAATACCTGAGCCGAGCGACTTTGGTCTTGAGCAGGTGACTTACTTGGGCGCATTTGGTCTTCCGGGGAATCCTGACCATACCGAGAAGACACTCTTGAGCTATCGTCTCCGGATCTTCAGCACCGATGAGGGGACGCCGGTCTTTGAAGGCTGCCCGCCACTGATTACATCATGCCCGGGGGATCTTGATGGCAACGGGTTTATCGACATCGTTGACCTCCAGATCTACATCGACTGGTTCCTCACCGGCAATACCCTTGCCGATCTCGATGGCGATGGTGATATTGACTTCGATGACATCGGCATCTACCGGACCCTGTGGACTCCGGGGTTCTGTGACCGGTTGAATACCCCATTCTCGAATGGGCGACCAAACCCGGGCGGATCTGGGATCGGTGGAGGTAATGGCGGCGTGGTTCGCCCGATCTGATCACCATCTTGACTCATCCCCTTGACTCATTCCCCAGACACCTCTGCGATTGCAGGGGTGTTTTTTGTGCTTGGTACGCATGCAACTTGGTCTACCTATATGCCGATATGACTTTCTATCTACGAAGTTCTCCCTGGTATTGAGCCGATAAAACGAGTAAAATGGTGCGGATTGACATAGGGAGGCGAATGAACTCGAATGCGGAGTCACAGTTCGGCGAATCGTCAGCCAACGGCTCGATATTCGGATTGCTGCGTCCATATGCTGGGCGATTGTTTTCTGTTGTCTCCTTGCTCGTGCTCCTTGCGTTGATCGACCTTGCCCCGCCGTTTGCGATTAAGCTTTTGATCGATGATGTTTTCGTGAAATCGAGTCTTTCTGAGGACTTTGGTGGGCAGCGGAATTTGCTGGTTGTAATTTTGCTTGGACTTTTTCTAAGCTACATCGCTCGCAATACTTTGTTTTATTCGAGCAGGATGCTCTCGCTGCGTATGAGTGAGGATGTCTGTTTTTCACTTCGTAAGCGTCTCTTTGATCATCTCCAACAGCTGAGCCTGCGGTTCTATCGTTCGAACCAACCCGGGCGTGTGGTTGCCCGGGTGATGGATGATACTTATAAGATTCAGACATTTATTCAAGACAAGTTTCCACTGACGATGATGAATCTGCTCAAGTTTCAGATTCTGATTGTGGTGATTTCCCTGATGAACATTCGGCTGGCGTTGGCGTCGATCATCATCTTGCCATTGCAGTTTGTGACCTACCGAATATTCCGCTCGCCGATCAAGGCCAGTCATACTGAGGCGCAGGAAAATCTCTCGCTCGCCTATGGGAGTGTGGTCGAGAAGTTTCTCGGGATCGAGGTAGTCAAGGGGTTCTCGGCAGAAGGGCGAGAGAGTCAGACTTTTCATCAGGCGATTGATGAGAGCCGAAAGAGCCAGATCAAATCGCAGCGTTTTCACTTTGCCCAGAAGGTCGCAGCCGACCTGCTCGTCGGGCTTGGGACGATTCTGCTCCTTGCCTATGGCGCCTTCGAGGTCATCAGTGGGAAAATGAAGGGCGGCGAGTTCATGATGTTCTTCGGATATGTCATGATGCTCTACCCTTCGGTGCTCGAAATCATCAGCGGGGTGGGGCATCTCTCGAAGGCGACCGCGAGTGTCAGCCGAGTGTTTGATATGCTCGATGAGCCGATTCATGACGAGGGTGTTCTGGGGACGAGCATGCGAGTTGTGCCCACTGAGCCTCTTTGTGGTGATATCGCCTTCGAGAATGTGTGCTTTGCGTATGATGATGCAACCGAGGTGCTCCGCGAGATCAGTTTTACCATCAAGGCGGGGCAGCGTGTTGCGATCACCGGGCCCAGTGGGTCTGGCAAGAGCACCACGATCAACCTGCTGCCTCGGTTCATCGCGCCCACCTCGGGCACGGTGAGCATCAACGGGATCGACACCTCGACACTCCCGCTGGCGACCATCCGTTCGAGCATCGGGATCGCCTTTCAGGAAGTATTTCTGTTCAACGCCACGATCTATGAGAATCTTCGGTATGCTCGCCCTGATGCCAAGCGTGAGGATGTCGAGCGGGTCTGCGAACTCACCGGGGCTGACGAGATCATCGCCCGCCTTCCCAAGGGGTTTGAAACCCGCCCGGCGGACTTTGGCATCGAACTCTCCCGAGGCGAAAAGCAGCGGATCACCCTCGCCCGCGCACTGCTCAAGAATGCACCGATTCTGATCTTTGATGAGGCGACCGCCTCGATCGACCGGGAGGCTTCTCGCACGATCATGGAAGCGATCTCGGCCAATATGCCCGAACAGACCATCATTATGGTTACGCATGAGTCTGACCTGCTCGATATGGCGGATCGGGTGATCTGCATCCGTCATGGCCGAATAAGCTTCGACGGACCTCCCGAGCAGTATGAGCTGCACCATGATGCCCCCCACTCAAGCCCAACGCCCCTCGCGGAGCACCCCGACCTGCCGAGCCCGCAAGACGAGCTCGATGATGCCCCGTCGGGAGGGGATGAATCATGCCAAGGCGCCCTGACAGACGATATAGCTGGTGAGCCTGGCGCTCGTGATCCATACTTTGGCACACGCGCAGGTGATACCGGACATCAGGCCCGCACCGATCGTCGCGTGCAAGACCGACGATCGGCTGATGGGCCACATACGACCTGGACGAAGGAAGATGATTGATGCGCAACACCAAGGCAACCCGGCATAGCGGTGAGCACTATTCAACCCGATCGCAGCGTGATCGCCAGATGCCTACGATCGCTTTGGGCTCATCCTTGGTGGGGCTGGTGGCATCGGCTGTGCTCTTTGGTTCGCTCTGGGTTGCTGGGTGTACGCATACGCAAGAGCAAACCCGGACGATCTCAGTCGAATCGCCCAAACTCTCTGGCGGTGCTTTGATTGTCGATCCGGCGGATGATGGGATCGAGCGTATTGCCCGGGCACTGGCAGAGCTTGATGCGCCGATGATCTCGGCGGGGGTGCTTGCGTCGATTCAGGATCGGATCAATGAGTCTCAGCTTGCATCGTTTGGAACGGATCAAGAGACGCCGAACTTTGCGCAAGTCGATGCTCCGCCTGCCCAGGCGCTCTCGGACACCATTGCGGTTCCTCCCAATGCGGGCAAGTTGATCTCGCTTGATCGGATGAGCCTTTCGGAGATTTCGGATCTGATCTCATCGTTGAGCCTGCGCTTCCAGACCGAGCATGGGTATCGGCGGGCATCGCCCGAGCAGATTGCAATGCTCGGCGAGCAGCCCGAGGGTGTGGCGGTGGGAACGACACTGGTGCATACCGATGACCATGGCGGCATTGCCTTGCTTCAGCTTGGGTTTATCAGTTATCTTTCACAGCTGCCTCAGCTTTGGGCCCAGGGTGTCGTCGTCGGTGCTGATGATTCCGTTTCGGTCAATCCATCACTCGAGGGCATCCAGGCATTGGTGGACGCTTCGCTTGCTCAGGTCGCCGAGATGCGTTCGGGATTGTCGCAGAGCGATGTCGATCGCCAGCTGATCCAACTCAGCTATGTCGATACGGCTGGGGCGCTCAATGCGCTCAAGGGCATGGGGATCAATACGATCGGCTCAGTCGAGGGGTTGCCTGCGACGATTGAGTTCAATCAGTTGCCGATGGTCACCAAGATGCCCTCGCCGACAGGGGCTCAGATCGGGCTCATCAGCACCGAAAACAACACGACGGGCTCATTCGGGCAAACGACGACGCCAACCAAGGCCAGTGCGCTCAATGCTGAGGTTCATGCGGGCGTGACCTCACAGCTTATCGTGATCTATCACCCCGCTCATCCCGAGCAGTTCAGCCTGGTGCGATCGTTGCTTGACGAGTATATTGATCGACCCGCCCGGCAGGTCTTTATCGAGGGGATGGTCTTGGAGATCAGCGAAGACGGGCTCGATGAGCTCGGCGTCGAATGGTCATTCAAGGAAGGGTCGATTGATTTCTTGCTTGGCTCATTAGACCCGACCGGTGTCACCGACACGATCACCTTTTCGAGTCTGGATTCGCGGGATGTTGCCCGAGACTGGGGCGCCACCGTCCGGGCGCTACTCCGCGATGGCAAGGCGGAAATACTCTCTCGCCCGAGTGTCCTGACTATGAACAATCGGCAGGCGACCATCCGCGTGGGCGAGGACATCCCCATCGCGACGAGCCAAGAGGGTGTGCTCAACAACTCGAACAAAGTCGCGTTCAACTTCAAATATATCCCCACGGGCATCCTGCTCAATATCCGCCCACGAATCTCCGAAGGCGGCGAAGAAGTCTCAATGCTCATCGACACCGTCGTCTCGGCCCAAGTCCCCGGAAGAGACCTCGAGATCCGCTCGATTGATGGCGACTTACTGGCATCGGCGCCGACCATTTCCACGAGGCGCGTGCAGACCTATGCCCGGATCGACAACACCACGCCTTTCATCATCGGTGGATTGGTCAGCCGAGATCGCTCGGTCAGCAAGGACAAGGTTCCCTTGCTTGGTGATCTCCCATTGATCGGCTCGGCCTTTCGCTCTGAACGGACCTCGACGCAAAAACGCGAGGTCATCATTGTGCTGACGCCTTATGTTTTGCCTGAGGATCAGGTGATTACCCGGGCGCTGCCTAAGGATGACGATCTCTTTGACAGCACCGGCAACGAGCTCTTCCGCGATGCGTTCCGGATCCGAGGCGAGGATGTGTTCGATCTCCGGTTCCTTGCGCAAAATAAGCGACTTGTCATCTACCGCGAGCTCGCCAAGGAGTTGATCAAGCGGAACTTTGAGTTTGCGTCCCAGCCGCCGTTTGATGAGTTTGTAGGGACGATGATCCCCGGCGAGGAAATCCTGATCCAACGGATGATCTACGAGCTCATCAAACGCACCGAGGTGGATCAGCGGGTAAACCCCGATCGGATTATCTACTTCGAAGCCAAGGAGTACGAGGGGTACAATGTCCGGTTCCTCAACTACGCTCTGTCTCAGCTTGGTGACGGGATCACGGCTGAGAGTTTCTTCGAGCGCAACACCGGCAAGGCGATCGCGATCACCTTCACCTATTCGCGTGAATCCATGGACCAGCAAAGCCTGGGCAGCGAGCCGATCCCTGAGATTTCGCTGGTGGATTGTCCCAATCGTGACACCTGGCAGCAGCTGCTCTGGGACATGAATCAGCCCAGCGCCGATGGGCTTGATCGGTACACCATCCTGATCCATGAGCCCAAGGATATCGTTCGTCTTCAGCGGGCGCTGATGCTCAAGCTGATCGTGCTGCTCAATGGCGGCACCGAGGCGTTGACATTAGAAAACTTCATGATCGGCAAGATTATCCACACCCCGACGATGGGCGAGGATAAGGTCTCGGTGATCGACGCGGAGGTGGCGAAGTATTTTTTCCATACCGAGCTCTACTACGCTGCACTCATCAAGCGAATCGAGGAGACGCTGGCAGAGTTTGACCAGGCGCTCGAGGAGCCGAGGATTCAGATGTATCTCCAGTCGATGGATACCGTGCCAACCCCGTGAAGAGGTCGTTTGGGGATAAGGGGAGCGAGCCATGCTCAGCGATGACTTCCTTGCACCCCATGCTCCCCGATCAGGCCAGGACATGGGCGAGCGCACAGGCTGGCGATGAGCTAGTGCATACTTAGTACCAAGCAAAGTTCGATGCTGTGGGTCTTTTCTCTGATTAGAACGGGGCTCTAGGCGGGGTTTCGTTGACACTTCTCTGACGAAAGCGAATAATCACCCCGAGACCTGTGGCTTTGATCGTCACTCCACAGCGAGGGAATAGCAGGACACATGTCGGGAAGTGATTTATGATCCAGAGCAAGTCTCGGGCAAAGAACAATGTGCCCACCCGGGTGATCGCAGCGGATATGCCGATCCTGACCAAACGCTACCCTGTCGAGCAGCTGCTCGATTCATTCCGCAGACTCACCCGGACAAATAAAGATGTCCAACTCATCCTGAGCGGGCGACGATGCCCGGAAGAAATCTACTGCGCTTGGAACTTCATCGACCAGCATGGGCTCACCGATCGGGTTGAGTTTCTCCCCTACTACCAACGGTGCGACCGGTTCCCGATCAAAAAACCCGATTGCGATGTGTGGATCTCGCGCAACACCCCCGCGTCGGTCATCACCCCCGAGTATCTCCAGCATCGGCTCGATGGAACGCTGCCCGGCGAGCGCAAGTATGCGATGTTCTTCACCTCGTTCCATCCCAACAAGCAAGAGGGCAACTCGACGCTGATGCGCTTGTGGCTCGATCATATGAAACGGGCGGGGTACATTACGCACCTGGTTTATTATATGTACGATCACGGGAGTGTGAGCACCGACATGCGCCGCGAGACGCTCCATCAGTTTGATCTCTACAAGGAGATCCCCGTGAAATCGAAGCTCACGGGCGCCAACTATAACGGGCTCAATGTCCATGTCGATGACTGGTGCGGCCCTGAGGCAATGGACGCGGTCGAAAAACTTGCGGGTGAATATGAGTATGACATCGCGGTGACAAACTATCCATTTATGAGCGCGATCTTCGATCGGCTCAGCGCCTACACAAGCAAGATTCTGCTCACCCACGACAGCTTTGTCGATCGTAACCGACGCATGCTCGAGCAAGGGTATCCTGAATCCGGATGGATCAGCATCGACCAGCGAGGCGAAAAGCTCGCGTGCGAGCGCTCGGATGTGGTCGTGGCGATGCAGGAGCATGAAGCGGATGGATTCCGCAAGATTTGTGATCCCGATCGGGTTCGCGTGGTGGCGCCGATCTTTGAAAAAGTTGAAATCGAGCATCCGCCCAAGGGTGAGAAGCTTCGGATTGGATACTTCGGTTCGAGCAACTGGGTCAACGAACAAAACCTGGGCGAGTACCTCAAGCACTGGGCCAAGGATGAGGAGCTCAGAGCAAATACGCAGATTCTGATCGCTGGCGGAATCTGCGAGACACTGAGCGACTTTGTGCCCAGCTCTTTGCTCGAACGCGTCAACCCGACGATGATCGGGCGGGTGGATCAGCCCGGGGATTTTTTCGCCCAGTGCGACATCATCATCAACCCCGAGCGAGGCGGCACCGGGATCAAGATCAAAACGCTCGAAGCACTCGCCCACACCATGCCGATCCTCACCACCCAGGGCGGATCGATCGGGATCGGGTCGGACAATCCGTATCACCAGGCCAAAGACTTCAAGGCCCTGGCCGAGCTGACCAAACAGCTCATCGGTCAGCCTGATGCCATCGAGAAGCTGCGCGAAGAGTGCTCGGCGATCTATGACGCGTATCTTGAGCTTCAGCGCCAGCGGATGAATGACCTGCTCGGCGAGCCGATCGAGCCCGAACCCGAAGCGGATCTGGCTGACGAGTCGATCGCGGTCATTGCTGAGCCTGCACCGATGAAGAAATCGAAGAAAAAACTTGATATACCTGATTATGTTCGCGAAACGGCTGCGGATTATCACTTCGAGGAGTTCGAGCGTTTTGTCGATCGGGTCGATATCCGCGGCAAGCGGGTGCTCGAGATCGGGAGCGACTTCCACCTCGCCTCGGCTCGGCTGTTCATGGCCAACGGGGCAGATTCGGTGATCGCAACCAACATCGGTGATTGGAAGAGCGATGAGCCGATGCCTGAGGGAATCGAGTTCAAGGTCTGCGATGCGTCGGATGCAGACTTTGAAGCGGACAGCT
>WFPK01000046.1 GCA_015487555.1 Phycisphaerales bacterium | reverse complement strand
GGGAGTGGGGAATGGGCAGTGTGCAATGGGGAATGGGGGAGGGGGGGGAGCTAGGATTGGGTAATGAATACACACGATGAAAACGATGGGCGAGGATCGAGCAATCAGCCGATGGCTGGGGCGACGATGTCGGAAGGGGCGAAGATTCTCAATGTGGAGGATGCCCGTGCATTTGCGATCAAGGCGGCCCAGTCGCTGAGGGATGACAAATGCACCGATGTGGTGGTGCTTGATGTTGGAGGGCGGTCGCCTGTGACGGGGTTCATCGTGATTGGATCGGGGACCTCGGCCAGGCAGATGCGTGGTGCACTGGGTGGCATTGAGGAGGTGGCTGAGGAATGTGGGACCAGTGCGTTTCATATTACTGAAGATGGTGATGCGATTTGGCTTTTGGCGGATTTTGTTGATGTGGTGGTGCATCTTTTTGAGCCCAATGCTCGGGCGCATTATGACCTTGAGGGGCTGTGGTTTGAATGTCCACGGGTTGAGGTGCCAGCGTCGGCACGGTCACAGGCTAAGCCGGGCTTGGTTGATCGTCAGGTCAGCGATGAGGATGCGGTGTGAGCGTGCGTAGGGTTGAGGTGAATCTGCCTGGGCGTGCGTATGAGGTTCGCATCGGGGGGGGCGCACTTGGCAGCGTTGCGTCGGCTGTCCGTTCGATGGCAGGGGCCAGGGCATCGCGGGTGTTCGTGGTGGTGGATACGGGTGTGCCCGAGCGGTTTGTGGATCAGTTGAGTGCTGATCTTGCATCGCAGGGCTTTGTGGCTTGTGTCGCGTGTGTGACGCCGAGCGAAGAGATCAAATCCATCGAGACTTATCATCGGTTGATGGTCGAGATCGCTTCGACGGGGCATACGCGGGTTGATCCGGTGATTGCACTCGGAGGCGGGGTGGTCGGGGATTTGGCGGGATTCGTCGCAGCGAGCTATCAGCGCGGGGTGGCGGTGATCCAGTGTCCCACGACGCTTTTGTCGATGGTTGATGCGTCGGTGGGGGGCAAGACGGGGATGAACCTGGTGGTGCCCGATGATGCGGGGGGATCGACGCTGCTCAAGAACCTGGTCGGGGCGTTTCATCAGCCTCGGTTGGTGGTGGCGGATATGGATGTGCTCGCATCGCTCGATCCTCGGCATCGTCGGGCGGGGCTTGCTGAGTGTGTCAAGCATGGGATGATTGGCGCGGGTCTTGGGGATGATGCCCATGCTGGGCTGATGGACTGGATGATCGAGGAGCTCGATGGGATTCGGGCGTTTGATGATTCGACGATCGAAGAGCTCGTCGGGCGGAATGTGGCGCTCAAGGCGTCTGTGGTGGTTGGTGATGAGCATGAATCGACTGATGCCAAGGCGGGCGGGCGGATGCTGCTCAACTTTGGGCACACCTTTGGACATGCGATCGAGACGATCGAGGGGGTGAGTCCGGTGGTGGATGAACCTGGTTTGGCGCCTTTGCTTCATGGCGAGGCGGTGGGGCTGGGTATGGTTGCAGCGTGCTGTGCAGCTGTGGAGCTGGGGATGTGTGATCGTTCGATTGGGGACGAGCTCGTCTCGATGCTCGAAGCGATCGGGTTGCCTGTGCGGGTCGATGGGTTGCCTCCTGGTTGCGAGATTTTGGATCGGATGATGCGTGATAAGAAGATGGCGGGTGGTTCGCTTCGTGTGATTCTGCCGGTTGGTTGGGGGAAATGCGCGATTGTCGAAGGGGCTGATGAAGGGGCGATCGTGGCGGGGATTGATTCGATTCGGCGGTGAGAAGCGGTGGGGGGATGTCCCCTGTGGGTCGGCGGGTTGGTGGCGATTGATGAATATTGCAGAGATTTGAGGAAGGCTCCGATAATACCGGTGTCGAGTTGCTTGTGTGGGGGGGTGCGGCAGCGATACTGGAGCATCAGACCTGTGCGCGTATTTACAGTCATCAATCAGAAGGGCGGATGTGGGAAGACCACCTCGGCGATCAATCTGGCGTCGGCCTTTGCCAAGTCGGGGTGCCGGACGCTTTTGGTTGATCTTGATCCCCAGTCGCACTGCGCAGCGGGTCTTGGGATTCCTGAAGAGCGATTGGATCTTGATGTGAGTGATGCGCTGCGGATGCCGACGGATCAGTCGCTCAACCGGGATCGGTTGATCTGGCATGTGGGGCGAAATCTTGATCTGCTTCCTTCGCGGATGAAGCTCGCGGGGATCGAGGCGGCGCAGGGTGGGTTGGCGGATCAGAAGGACAAGACGCTTCGGCTGCGTTCGGTGCTTCATCGGCTTGCGCGGGTGGATGGTCCTGCGGGATCGGATCAGGCGGATCAGGCGGGGGAAGCGGGGGGGATGTATGAGCCTGGTGCCGAGACCAAGCGGTATGATGTGTGTGTGATTGACTGCCCGCCTTCGATTGGGTTGTTGTCGTATAATGCGATTGCAGCGGGGCGTGAGGTGATTATTCCTGTGGAGACGAGTTTCTTCTCGCTTCGCGGGGCAGCCAAGCAGGTGCAGACGGCCCGTTCGATTGCTCGTCGGATCGGGATGCGGATTCATCCTCGGTTGTTGGCGACGATGCACGATCCCAATCAGCCTTTGGCGCGGGATTTGTTGGATGATTTGCGTGATCGGTTTGGGGCGGGGATGATTCCGGTGGTGGTGCGGTATGACCATGCGCTCAAGGAGGCAGCGTCGTTTGGTCAGCCGATTGATGAGTATGCGCCCGATTCGATGGGGGCGGAGGATTATCGCTCGGTGTGCGAATGGCTTGTCGAGCATGCCAATATTGATCGTCCTGAGCCTGGTGAGGAAACCGATGGTCTCTTGGCGAGTCCGAGCCCGGCGGCGACTTTGGCCTCGGCAGCGATTGAGGTGGCGCGTTCGAATCTGGGTTCGCCTTTGTCTCGGGCGCAGGAGCTGGCGATGCGGGCGCGGACGATGCAGCAGGAGAAGCAGGGGCATGTGGGGCTGGAGGAGGCTTCGCAGCGAGATGCACAGGTGGCATCGGCGGCGATCGAGCCCAAGCCTGTGGTGATGAAGCGTTCGATGATGGCTCATCGTCCGGTGGCGATTGAGCTTGTGGATGATCGTGTGGTCGGTGCGGGCAAATCGCTTCTGGCGGATATGACCAAGGTGAAGCATCTCTTTGGGGTTCGGCGGAGCTCGAAGGGGGTGTTGTTTGTTCAGCCTGGGTCGATTGGTCGTCGGGTCGAGATTGCGGGTGATTTCAATGGCTGGGCTCCTGAGCAGACGGCGATGGGTGTCAACGAGGCATTGGGCGTTTTCGAGAAGCATCTGGAGCTTGGCAAGGGTGTGTATGCGTATAAGCTGGTGATTGATGGGCAGTGGTGCCTTGATCCGTATAATCCGGATCGGATCGAGAATGGGCTTGGCGGGCGCAATAATATTGTGCGGATTGACTGACGGCTTGTTTTGCGTGTGTTCCACACATGTTTCGCAAGTGTTTTGTTTGGGTTTGTATGTCTTTGTTGTGCTTGGGGGGGGCTGTGCACTATACTCGGTTGCGTGAATGGATGGTAGGTTGTGGGGACGGATCCTCGCCAATGTGTGAGCGGAGCTCAAGATGGACGATATGAAGCCGGGTGATGATGGCGGGTTGGGTCGTGAGCAGGTTTCGGGTGCTCCGGCGGGGCATCTTCAGCTGGCGTCGATCGACCATGAAGAGTATGACGCGCTGGCGGATTTGTTTCTTGGCGAGGGCGAGCTGGCCCCTGAGCCGATGGGGGGGGCTGCGGGTGGGTCGATGGATGGGTTGGCGGATGGGCCGATGGATGGGCCGATGGGTTCCGAGTCTGAGCCTACTCATGCGACGCACACACCTGTGTTGCATCTGACCCGGCACGAGGATGATGCTGCGATTGGGCATTCCGGGGCCGATGCGCTCGAGCGGCTTGAGATTACCGATGGGCATGCTTCGGATTTGCTTGCGGAGATTCTCGGCGGCGGTGATGATGGTGAAGATTTTGAAGCGGTGGAGGTGGTCGAGGTGGTTTCGATGCCTCGTCCGACGGTGGAGGTTGTGGTGCTCGGGCATTTGCCGGTGCGTGCGACGCTGTGGGCTCG
Organism: Phycisphaerales bacterium; assembly: GCA_015487555.1. Taxonomy (GTDB): domain Bacteria; phylum Planctomycetota; class Phycisphaerae; order Phycisphaerales; family UBA1924; genus UBA1924. The sequence continues at coordinate 37,118 of WFPK01000046.1, read as the reverse complement.
TCAGTATGCGTGCAATCAAGCTAAGGCTTTGTGTGAGATGGTGGCGTTGGTGCGGGCGGCATCTGGATCGACTTCGGTGGATTTGATTGATGGGGGCGATGAGGAGGGTTCGATTTCGAGGCGGAGCTTTGCGCATCTTGATGGGGCGTTGGGCGCTGTTTCGGAGGATGCTGATCGGGTGATTTTGCGGGTGGATGAAGCGAGCGAACCTGAGCTGCTCGAACGGGCCGAGGTGGAAGAGATTACGATTTTGACCGGTGCTGATGAGGCGGCAGTTGTGGCGTCGTATCGGTTGATCAAGACGCTCGATGCGATGCTCGGGCAGCGGTATGTTTCGGGTGATGGGCCCAAGCTTCGGGTTGCGGTGATGGGTGGTGGGCGCGAGATGGCGCTCGATGCGTGTGCCAAGCTTGGCAACGCTGCGGAGACATTTCTTGAGCGTCCGATTGAGATTGTGGTGGGGTCTGGGCGCATTGATGCGACGGGGACGACGAATCTGTATCGTGATTCGGTTTCGCATTCGGCATCGCATATTCTTGATGGATTGGTGCGGGCAGGAGCGCGTGCGGGTGAGTTTTCTGAAGCGGGGGGTGTTGATCGGGTGGTTTCACCAGAGCCAGCTCGGGTGGAGTTTCCTGCTGATGGTGTTGAGGCGCCGGGGCCTGAGTTGGTTGATGCCCAGCGTGCTTTGGATGATGCGCCGACGCTTCGTGATGGGTTGTGCGCGTTGATCGATGGGTTGTATCCGATTGAGGCTCGTTGTCCCAAGGCTCCTGGTGTTGAGCTTGCGATTGATGATGATGGCCAGCTTCATCTTGTTGTGTGCGATGCCGATACGAGTGATGCGATGAATCGGTTGTTGGCTGCGCAGGTCTGGGCGAGGAATAACCTTGGTCTTTTGATCCGGGCCGAGCCTAACTTGTCGGCTCCGAGTGCGGATCGTGATGTGGATACGGATGCGCTGATGCATTTGATCTCGATCGAGCCTCGGGCTGTGCGTGAGATTTATGACACGCCTGTACGGATATATTCGCTTGCGCGGGTGAAGGTTGGGGGTGTGATTGCGCAGGTGGCGACGCCGATCAACTGAGGGTGATTGTTTCGATAGGTTGTGTTGGGAAAGAGGGGAAGACCCCCTCCGTCACGCTGCGCGTGCCACAACCCCCTCTGGGTGTTCCTCCCGGAGGCCCGGGGGAGGCGAAAGCGCAAGGTCGTTGATTGCTTACAACGCGATTTGTGTTATGGGCAACCTTGGGCGAATGCTTGGAGGAATGCGCTGACATCGAAGAAGTTGAAGGTGCCGTCGTTGGTGAAGTCTGCAGCGGGGTCCTGAATCCCGAACGCATCAAGGAATGCGGAGATATCGAAGAAGTTGAGCAGGTTGTCGCCGGTGAGGTCTGGGGTGCAGGGTGTTGTGGTGGTGGCGAGGTGGACAGAGAGGGGCATAGACCAGACGGCGTCAGGGATGTTGTCGTTGTTGAAATCTCCGGTGGCAACATGTTTTGGGAATGGGGTGATGCCTTGGTGGATGAGTGATGCGTTTTGGTAGTTTTCTTGGTTGTCGTTTTCAAACCATACGGTTTGTCCGAGTTGTGGGAAGTTTGTGAGGAGGTCGAGGTCGCCGTCGTTGTCGAAGTCTGCTGATGTCATGGAGAAGGATTGTGGGGTGTTTGTGACGAGGGTGCTGTGGAGGTTGAAGAGGCCGTCGTCGCCTTGTTCGTATAGCCATAGGTTTTGAGGGCCGGTGTCGGCGAGTATGAGGTCCTGGTCGCCATCGTTGTCGAAGTCGATTGGGTAGACGAGGAAGGTGAGTCCTGGGAATCCTTCGATGGAGCTGGAGATGTCGGGGTCGTAGGCGAAGGAGCCATTGGTGTTGATGAGGATGAGTGGGGCGACGCCTCCGATGATGATGTCTATGAATCCGTCGCTGTTGAAGTCTGCGACATCGAGATCGTAGTTTTCTGTATTGAATTCAATGGGGATGGTTGTTTGGGTGAAGTTTGCTGATCCGTCATTGGTGTAGAGGGTGAGCTGAAGGTTTGCAGCGGCGATGATGTCCAGGTCGCCGTCGTTTTCGACATCGACGATTCTGATGTCTTCAATGGCGGTGAAAGCTGTTGGATATGTGTCGTCGATTACGATTCTGGTTTGGAATGTTCCTGAGTTATTTGGGAACCATGCGATTCTGTCGGTGCCTGGTGGGTTTCCGAAGAGGGTTGGGATGACGATCATGTCTTGTTGGCCGTTGTTGTTGAGGTCTGCGAAGTAGGCGATTTGGGGTTTTTGGGCGTTTGGCGCGAGTGTTTGGGGCGGGGTAAAGTTGCCATGTCCGTCTCCGAGGTATGCCTGGATGATTCTTTCGAAGCCGGTTTGGCGGGTGACGATGATGTCGTCGTTGTTGTCGTTGTTGATGTCGGCGACGGTGATTTGAGTGCTGTTGTTGAGTGCCGGATCGAGGACGAGTGGGCTGCTGAACTGGGCATTGGTGTGTCCCCCCGTGAATAACACGGCGGTCATGGCCAGCTGCTTGAGTTGTCGAATCGCTCCAGTTTGGTAAAATGCGGCATTACTTGTTATAGGACTCATACTTCTCGTTCCTTTCTTTTTCCATGACGAACACATGAATCGGGCGGCAACACGCTCTGGGTGCAACGACAGAGGTATACGCCGATTTTGGGTGAATCATGCCCCACTAAATAGTGGGTCGCAATGAACTCCGTTCGTTCGGATGCGATTCATGGATTTGAATGGGAACGATCAGGTTTACGCCGAGTTCGCCTTGGCGACGCGGAGTTCGTTCAGTGGGGTCTTGTTTTCGATGGCTGATGCGGTGATGACATACTCGGCGCCCTCATTGGTTGCATCGGGCAGGTCGTACATGTGATCCATCATGACTTCTTCGAGCACGGCACGCAAGGCACGGGCGCCGGTTGCGCGTTTGGAGGCTCGCTCGGCGAGGAGTTCGAGGGCGTCGGGGGTGAAAGTCAAGGTGGCGCCTTCGAGGCGAAAGAGGTGTTGGTATTGGCGGATCAGGGCGTTTTTGGGCTCGGTGAGGATTTGGATCAGGGCATCGTTGGCCAAGGGCATCAATGGGGTGATGACGGGCAGACGCCCGACGAGTTCGGGGATGAGGCCGTACTCGACGACATCTTCGTTGGTGATCTGGGATTGGAGCCATTCGCGCTCGGCGTTGTCGTCGATGAAGTGTTTGCGTTGATTGTCTGTGCTTGAATCGGCACCGACGCCGAAACCGATCTTGGTTTGGCCAAGACGCCGCCGAACGATCTCATCGAGCCCGACGAATGTACCACCCACGATGAAGAGGATGTTGGTGGTATCGAACTGGATGTATTGTTGTTCTGGATGTTTGCGTCCGCCTTGTGGGGGGACATTGGCGATGGTGCCTTCGAGCATTTTGAGGAGTGATTGCTGGACGCCTTCGCCCGAGACATCGCGGGTGATCGAGACATTGCCCGACGACTTGCCGACTTTGTCGAGCTCGTCGATATAGATGATGCCTCGCTGGGCGGCTTCGACATCGAAGTCGGCAGCTTGGAGCAGTTTCAAGAGCAGGTTCTCGACATCTTCGCCGACATAGCCCGCTTCGGTCAAGGTCGTGGCATCGCCGATGGCGAAGGGGACCTTGAGCATCCGGGCCATGGTCTTGGCGAGGAGCGTTTTGCCCGAGCCGGTGGGGCCGATGAGGAGGATGTTTGATTTATCGAGCTCGATGTCGTTGGCAGCTTCGGATTCGGAGTGGAGGAGTCGTTTGTAGTGGTTGTGGACGGCGACGGCGAGCGAACGCTTGGCGAGTTCCTGTCCGATGACATACTGGGCCATGAACTCGACGATTTCGCGTGGGGAGGGGATTTCGGAGAGTGATGCGGAGACGCCTGAGACGCGTTTGCGTTCTTGGCGGAAGATGTTCTGGCAGAGCTCTACGCAGTTTGAGCAGATGTAGACTTCGCCCGGGCCTTCAACCATTGGTCCGACTTCTCGGGATGTTTTGCCGCAGAATGAGCATGTGGTGATTTTTCGGCCTCTGAACCCGGAGCCTTCGCCTGATCCTGAAGCATCGCCCGAGCCGGTGCCCGATGGTGCCGATGGGCCATCGGTGGAGTCTGAAGCGTTTTTTGCGGGGTATGGGTTCTTCTTTTCTGACATATGATTTTCTGACATATGGGTATAACCTCTCCAAAGCCGAGCCTGGCGCATACGGAGCCGGGCGGTTGTTGGTTGGTATCGGCCAACCGACACCCCCGGCTCAACCCGGATTGACGGGCTTTTCGCGGATATGGGCGCATGATCTGCGCCCGTGCGATCATGCCTGAAAACCCTAGTCATGCCGGGGCACTGGCACCACTGTCGGGGGGATGAGAAATTGACTGAAGGACAAAAAATCGGTACATACGGTACAGCCCGATCCCCTAATTTGTGTGGGGCTCGGAATCGTTGGGTTCGCTCTGGTCTTGCTCGCGCAGGCGCTGGGCAGCTTTGTCGATGATGGATGCTCGGGTGGTGTCGTATTCTTCTTTGGTGATTTTTCCGGATTTGTGCATGTGGTCGAGGTGTTCGAGGAGCCCGCCTCCGGTTGGGTTGGGCGCGTCGTTGTGGGTGAAGAGTGATCGGCGGATGGCGAAGATGATGATGGCGCCGACGAAGATGAAGGTAAAGAGCAGGGCGATGTAGAACCAGAGTTTGGGGTCGAGGACGGACTGGGCGAGGGTGAGATCGGGCATGGGGAGATGATATCACGCGTTGGGGTGGGGGTTTAGAACGATCCGGAGGCGATTTCTTCACGCAGGGGCATCAGGAGGTTGGGTAGGGCGTATTCATCGACGAGGGTTTGGCCTCGTTCGATCATTTCGTTGAGTCTTGGGGTGAGTTCTTCGAGGTTGGTGACGGGGTCGTATTTGCGGAGGGTGAGGTAGACGGAGATTGGCTCTGTGTTGGGTTCGGAAGCTTTTTTGCCTTTGGATCGTGTTTTGACCTCGAAGTGGACTTCTAAGCCGTTGTCATCGACGAGCTTCATGCCCATCGAGGGTTGGCAATCGAGTACATTGATGCCATCGGTGTCGAGGAGTGCAGCCATGGGTGAGCCTGCGAAGAGGGCGTTGGCAGCAATGGCGTCGTGGTTGCCTTTGGCGGTGAGGTCGAAGCCGTAGAGGAGCTCGATGTATTCGATGTCGAGCGGGGAGATCGAGAGGAAGTAAGGCGAGATTTCGACGGAGGTTCGGTGGATCGAATACATTTCGTCAGCGGTTGTTGGGTTGACGACGCCGCTGCGGACTGAGGCGCTGCGGATGGCGATCCAGCGGTGGGGTGTTGCGTTTGGTGCGGATTCGAGTGCGAGTTCGTCTTTGTATCGCCTGAAGGCGTTCATGGCTGGGTAGGAGCGCCGGGTGCGCTCGAAGAGCTCGAGGACGGGCTCGCGGTTGGTGGGCAACTCCATGCGGACATTGAGCTTGGTGTTGATGTAGAAATCGGAGCAGAGTGCGCGGTATGAACTGGGCATGTGTTGGGCCTCCTTGCCGATTAATGCGTGTGCCTGAGTGTAGCAGATTGGGTCAATTTGTGCTTTGGGATTTGTGGATTTGGGTCCGAATGGGGACAAGGTGTCGATAAGTCAGGACGCGCCAGAGCCATTCGAAGGGGCCCATCGTGAAGAACCTGAGCCAGAGCATGGAGAAGATGATGTTGATGGTCCAGACACCGAGCACGACGAGCCAGAGTTGGGGATATTCGATGGAGGCGAAGTAGCCCAGGCCGTAGCCGTAGAAGAGGGTGGTGCAGAGGAGTGTGTGGAGGAAGTAGTTGGTCAGGGCCATGCGTCCGACGGCTGCCAAAGGTATGCAGATGAACCGTGCGGGTGCCCATTTAGAGAGTGCGATGACGAGTGCGCCGTAGCCTAGAGCCAGTGGGATGCCGATGGGTTGGGCGATGGTGTCCCAGATGGATCCTGGGCGGAGGTCGAGGGTGCTTTGGATGTATTGGAAGGCCAGTGCGGTGGTGGGGAGTCCGATGCCGATGCCGATGATGGATGTGCCGATATAGAACCGCATGGAGCGTTGCCCTGTGAGGATGCCCAGGCGGGTGAGTCCCATGCCGATGCTCATGATTCCCCAGAGCACCGGGACGAAGAAGGGGGCAGCGACGAGGGTCATGAAGATCGAAGCGGGCAGCCGAGCTTTGAAGGCGTCGAGGAAGGTGCCTGTGTATCCCGCGATTTCGAATGCGGGGTCGAGTTCGAGCTCGTGGATGCTCATGTATCCTGCGCGGATGGCCTGGTTTTCACTGAGTGTGATTGCGAGCAGTACGAGTGTTCCTGTGAGGTAGAGCACAAGTCCGCCGAGGATTTGGATTTTGGGGTTGATTCGGCGTATCCACCAGAGCAGTGTGAGCCCGGCGAGTGCGTAGAGTGTGAGGATATCGCCGTACCAGAAGAGGTATGCGTGGATGAGGCCGAAGAAGAGGAGCCATGCGCATCGGATGTACCAGAGCGTGGCGCCGGTGCGGAGTTTGGTGTGGTCGTTGCCTTCTTCGTCGGCGGTGTCGAACTTCCGGGCGTACATGATGACGCCTGATCCGAAGAGTAGTGCGAAGAGGAACATGAACTTGCCGAGGAAGAGGACGGATGTGATCTGGTAGGCGATGCTGTTGGGCGGTGCATCAGAGATTGCGTGCGGGTCTGTGTAGGCCGAGCTTGGCCAGGCGAATGCGACGATGTTGGGGACGAGGATGCCGAGGAGGGCGAAGCCTCGAAGGGTGTCGATGGATTGGAATCGGCTTTGTGAGGCGGTTGGTGTTGGTTGTTCATGGCTCATGTGTCGCATTCCCCTCGGTTTGTATCAGCGGATGGTCTTTTGCGATGTGCGCGCGGGACAGCGTGGCGTATTTGCTGGCAGATGATTGTGAATTATGGTACACGGATTTCAGGGCGCAGCATTCCGATGAATCTCAAAGCCTGATTCATTGGCCACAGTGCGGACATGGGCGTGGATTTCGCGTTCGACGAGTCCGGAGGTCTTTTTGCGAAGGTCGTTGAGGAAGGATTCGAGGATTTGCTCGTCGGCTTGTGCTTCGAGCATGACGGTGCCGTCGGGTTCGTTGCGGATCCAGCCGGTGACGGGGTAGCGGGAGGCGATGGAGGTGGTGCGTGCTCGGAATCCGACGCCTTGGACTCGGCCTTGGAAGATGATGCGTTGGCGGGTGACCATGGGGGATTGTAGGATGTTTGGGGGTTTGGTGCGCTTTCGGACGCTTGGCAACCGGTGGTGAGGGGTAAACAGGGCGGTTTGAGGGTCAACACGGGGGGGAACTTGGAATTTGCTGGCACCGATTTATTCCGAGGCTACAGTTTTGGGCACGCGAGAGAAGCATCGAGAAGGAGAGATTTGAACGCATTTGCGCCAGAGCATGATGATCGTCAGCGCGTCCGTGATGCGTCCGATATCGTTGCGGTCGTTGGTGAGCATCTTGCGCTCAAGCCTAAGGGGCGCGAGTATGTGGGGTTGTGTCCGTTTCATGATGATCGGAATCCGTCGATGTGTGTGATTCCGTCGAAGCAGATTTTTCATTGCTTTGTGTGTGGGTCGGGTGGCGATGTGTTTACTTTTATTCAGAAGTATCATTCGATGGGGTTCCGCGAGGCGCTTGAGTATTTGGCTGAGCGGGGGAATATTGAGCTGACGAAGTTCAATCCGAGCAATCCCAATGCATCGGCGACTGGGCAGCAACCCGGTGGGGTCGGTAAGAAGGAAATTATGGCTGCCAATGAGGCGGGGCAGTCGTTCTTTCGGACGATTTTGACGCATCCTGAGCATGGGAAGCTGGCGAGGGAGGCCATCGAGCAGCGGGGTATCTCACCAGAGATGGTCGAGCGGTTCGGGATCGGGGCGAGCCCGGATCGGTGGGACGGGCTTTTGATGGCTGTTGAGAAGAAGGGGTTGAATCTTGAAGCGATGGTGGCTTCTGGGTTGATCAAGGCGCGGGATACGGACGGGCATTATGATGCGCTGCGGAATCGGTTGATTTTTCCGATTTGTGATCAGATCGGGCGGGTGATTGCCTTTGGTGGGCGGATTCTTGATCCGGAGGATACGCCCAAGTATCTCAACTCGCCTGAGACGCCGGTGTTTCGTAAATCGACGACGCTTTATGGGATCAACCACGCTCAGCGGGCGATCAAACGCGAGCATACGGCGGTGGTTGTGGAAGGGTATACCGATGTGATTGCGTGCCATCAGGCGGGCATCGAGCATGTGGTGGGGACTTTGGGGACGGCGTTGACGAGTGGGCATGCGACGGTGTTGCGTCGGCTGTGCGATACGGTGGTGCTTTTGTTTGATGGGGATGAGGCGGGGATCAAGGCTGCGGATCGGGCGATCGAGGTGCTGCTTTCGGAGACGATTGATATTCGGATTGCGGCGTTGGCAGGGTTTACCGATGCCAAAGACCCTGACGAACTGCTCAAACGCGAAGGGGGGGCGGAGGTCTTTGAGCGGGTGATTGCGGGATCGGTTGATTTGATCGAGTGGCGGTTTGATCGGTTGCGTGATGAGCTTATGGGTGCGGGGCCTGGGCAGGTGACGCAGCGGATCGAAGAAGAGATATCCAAGCTCGGCGATCTCGGGCTTGGCGCGTTGAGGCCGATACGCCGAAAGTTGATGATTCGTCAGGTGGCGCGGGCGGCGCAGGTGGCAGAGGATGTGGTGACGGCGGCGATTCGGACAGGGCGCAGCCGACGCCGATCTGCGTTTGAGCATCCTGCAGACACAGAACAGCTCGACGATTCGCATGGTGAGCGGGCGGAGCTCAACTGGAAGCCTGATCCGCGCGAGATGCTTCTGGGGTGTCTGCTTTATGATGCGAATCTCTGGTTGGTCATGAGCTCGGCGGAGCGTGAGCTGACGCGGACGACAGCGTTTGCGTCGCCTTTGTCGAGGACGGTGGCGGATGCTTTGCATCACAGCGTTGAGAATGGTACGGGGGCGGGCTTGCATGCGGTGCTCGATGAGCTGGCAGCCCTTGGTGATGAGACAGGAAAAAATCTTGTTGAAGCGGAACAGCGGGCGACGATGCTGCGCCAGATCATTGCGCGGGATACCGAGGAGATCGCTGCGCGGGTGACACGCTTGTTCAATGAGTGTGTCGGGGCGGTGTCGCTGCTCGATGCGAGAAATAAAACGATTGAGGGGTGCGGTGCGGCGGATTCGTCCGACGAGGGCGCCAAGCTCAAGGCATTCATCGAAGAGCAGCGGGTGAATCGTAAAAAGTTTGGTCGATCAGGGAGAAATATGCTCAGCGGAGAATGAGCAAGATATTTGGGCATCCGTCCCCGGAGGGGTGAGTTGATGCGTATATTTAGAGATGGTTGGCTGACCATCTTTGATGATTGGGAGCGTGTGTTCATGATTGGTATCTTGCATCCAGCAGTGAATGAGTTGATCGAGGTGGGCAAACGACGCGGTTGGCTTAGTTACGAAGAGCTCAACAATATCATCCCCGATGAGTATGTCGAGATTCCGCCGATCCATGCGTTGGTGACCAAGCTCGATGAGTATGGCATCGAACTTGTTGATGAGATGGAGTTCCGCGGGCGCATCTTCCGCGCCCAGCGTTCGGGTGATCTGCGGACAGCCGAGACCATCGGATTCCTGATGGATCAGTTCCGGGCGATGTCGGTGATCGGGGGCGAGCATCTGGGCAATGGCGAGGCGGTTCGGCTTCGGCTCAATGCGACGCACTACGCCAATGGCACGGGTGCGATGGATGCCAAGCAGATTGCTGAGGCGGAGAAAGATGTCGAAGAGGCGCGGGCGATGGATGACCAGAGCGTCCAGCGCGACCTCGACGAGGCGGTTGCCAGTGATACCGGTGGCAAGCGGATGGATGATCCGGTTCGGATGTATCTCACGCAGATGGGGTCGATCCCGTTGCTCACGCGCAATGAAGAGATTCGGCTTGCGAAGAAAATTGAAACGACGCGGATGATCTTTCGTCGGCGTTGTCTCGAGTGTGATTACATAGTGGCCCAGGCGATCGAGACGCTCAAGCTTGTGAGCGAGGGTGTGCTGCCGTTTGATCGGACGATGCGTGTGAGCACGCTCGATGACCAGGCCAAGGACAAGATTTCGATGCGGATTCCGGCGAACCTGCCCACGATCGAGAAGCTCTTGGAGCTCAATCGTCGCGATTGGCAGGCTTTGGATGAGCTCCGTAAGGAAGACGGGACGATTCGTGAAACAAAGAAGGCGCGTCAGCTTCGCAGCCAGATCGAGGCGCGTCGTCGTCGGATGGCGGCGTTGATCGAGGAGCTGTGCCTGCGGACTGGGCGGATTGCGCCGTTGATGCGCAAGCTCAAGTCGATCTCCGAGAAGATGACCGCGATCGAAGGTGAGATGCTCCAGGCGGCGTTGTATCCCAAGAAGTATGAAGCTGATGATCTTGAGGTGCTGCGTGAAGAGCTCAATGGGCTTTGCGGGTTGGTCTCGCAAGAGCCCGAAGGGTTGCGCAAGCGCATCGACCAGATCTCGACGGTGTTCTGGGAATACGAGCAGGCCAAGCGGGATTTGTCGGGGGGGAACCTTCGGCTGGTGGTTTCGATCGCCAAGAAGTACCGCAATCGCGGGCTGAGTTTTCTCGATGTGATCCAGGAGGGCAACACCGGGTTGATGCGGGCGGTCGATAAGTTTGAATATAAACGAGGGTACAAGTTTTCGACCTACGCGACTTGGTGGATTCGGCAGGCGATCACGCGGGCGATTGCGGATCATGCGCGGACGATCCGTATTCCGGTGCACATGATCGAGACAATGACCAAGCTGCGCAATATTCAGAAGACGATTATGCAGGAGACGGGCGTTGAGCCTACTTCTGAGGAGATCGCTGAGAAGGCGGGGATGTCGGCGATGGAGGTGCGTCGGGTGATGAGCATCTCGAAGCATCCGGTGAGTCTTGATCGTCCGGTGGGTGAATCGGAGGATTCAAACTTTGGCGATTTCCTCGAAGACAACGAGCAGGACGCCCCGGCGGTGGCAGCTGCTCGTGATATGCTCAAGGGTCGCATCGAGATGGTGCTCAAGACGCTGACTTATCGTGAGCGTGAGATTATCAAGCTGCGCTATGGCATCGGCGATGGGTACACCTACACGCTCGAAGAGGTTGGGCGGATTTTCAAGGTGACGCGTGAGCGGGTGCGTCAGGTCGAAGCCAAAGCGATCCGCAAGTTGCAGCATCCGGTTCGCGCCAGGAAGCTCGAGGGGTTTGTGGATTCTTGAGTTTGCTCACGGCGCGAGGACATAGTAGTAGCGATCGCCTGAGAGCTTCTGGAATGAGCCGGTGTTGAGATCGCCGTTGTCGAATCGCTCATCGACGAGGGTCATGACGGCGTCGCCTGGGTTTGTGCCGTCGTTGAAATGAACACCGACCGCTGACGAAACGCCTGAGTCGAGGTATTCGGTGTCCCACACGCCGCCCATGGGTGTGCCTGCGGTCCATTCATCTTCATCGACATAGGTTTCCATTCCTGCGGGGACTGCGCCCGAGCCGCCATCGACGGGGTATCGTCCTTCGCGTGCGTTGTAGTATTCGCAGGCGTCGGCGTAGGTCTTCAGGCTGGCGATGAAGGCACCGATGCGTGCATCTTCGGTTGCGCCGGTGAATCGTGGGACGACGATGGCGGCGAGGATGCCGAGGATGACGACGACGATGAGGATTTCGACAAGGGTAAACGCTTTGCGGGCGTGGGCGTGCATGAGAGAAGCGTGCCAACGCTGGCCCGTGTTGGCCACCGGATGTTTGGCAACTGGTGTTATTGGGACTTGCCGAAACGGTTCAAAGCTCCGGTGCGAACCCTCTTCGCATGGTGTTTTCGCAGCTCGCTCTTGGATCGACGAACTGGTGCAGATAGTCTGGGCCGCCGGCTTTGGAGCCGACGCCGGACATGCCGAAGCCGCCGAAGGGTTGGCGGGCGACGAGTGCGCCGGTGCATCCTCGGTTGATGTAGAGGTTGCCGACGCGGAACTGTTCTTTGGCTTGGTTGATGTGTGCGGGTTTACGGGTGAAGACGCCGCCGGTGAGTTTGTATGTGTGGTTGTTGGCCAGTTGCATCGCTTGGTTGAAGTCTTTGGCGTGGATAACGGCGAGGACTGGGCCGAAGATTTCTTGGGTGTAGATGGTGTTGGTTTCGGTGACGCCTGTGAAGATGTGGGGGGCGATGAGGTCGTTGATTCCTTCGGGGATGTTGAAGTCCTTCGTGCCGACGAGTTCGGTGAGGTTTTCATCGTTGGCGGATTTGATGAATCGTCGGATGTTGTCGGCGGCTTCTTGGTTGATGACGGGTGAGACATCGGTGTTGGGGTCATCGGGTGCGCCGAGGATGAGGGTTTTGGTGGATTCGCCGAGGCGTTCTAGGAACAGTTTCATGCGTGGGCCTTCTGGGCCTTGGGGATCGACGACGATGCAACGCGAGCAGGCGGAGCATTTTTGGCCTTGGAATCCGAAGGCGGAGTAGCGCACGCCTAGGACTGCTTCGTCGAGGTCTGCGGAGGCGTCGACGATGATGGCGTTCTTGCCTCCCATTTCGCAGATGACGCGTTTGACCATCGCTTGGTCTTCGGAGGTGTTGCCGGCGGCTTTGATGATGTCTAAGCCGACGGCCTTTGAGCCGGTGAAGGCGATGAGGGCGATGCGTGGATCGCGGACGAGGGCGGCGCCGGTGGTTTCGCCGGGGGCGGGGCAGAAGTGGATGATATCTCTGGGGGCGTTGAACTCGTCGAGTGCATCGGTGATGATGTCGAAGAGGACTTTGGCGATGCTGGGGGTTTGCTCGGCGGGTTTGAGGACGACGGTGTTGCCGGTGACGAGTGCGGCGACGGTCATGCCGCAGCAGATGGCGAGCGGGAAGTTCCAGGGGGAGATGACGACGGCGACGCCTTTGGGTTGATACCAGAGCTCGTCGAGCTCGCCGATGAACTTGCCGAGTCGTTTGGGCGTGAAAAGGGAGGGAGCATAGCGGGCGTAGTAGGCGCAGAAGTCGATGGCTTCGCAGACATCGGCGTCGGCTTCGTGCCAGGTTTTGCGGGCTTCTTTGCAGACGATGGCGGAGAGCTCGTCGCGCCGGTTGGTCATGGTGTCGGCGATGCGTTCGAGGATCTGGGCGCGTTTGATGGGATCGAAGTCGCGCCATGCTGGGAAGGCATCGTGGGCGGCGGCGACCATCGCTTGGGCTTGTTCGACGGTGTGGTCGTTGGCGACGGATGGAACGGTGGTTGCGGCCATGGTGCGGGCGAAGGCGTTGCGTTGGGTTTCGTCGGCGAAGTCGCGCATGGGGGCGGAGTAAAAGGGTCGGCCGTTGCCGATGTGCTTGTTGGTGGGGGAGAGTTGATGGCGCTCGGGGGCGATTTCGGAGAGGTCGGTTGGGAGCGCGCCCTTGTGCTGGGTTGCCGGGTCGGCCAGGAGTGTGGCGGTGTCGGCGTTGTCGAGGAACCCGGACTTGAGCCAGGATTCGTTGGAGGTGTTTTCGAGGAGTCTTCGGACGAGGTAGGCCATGCCTGGGATCATCTCGCCGACGGGGACATATTCGCGGACGCGGAGGCCCATTTCCTCGGCGGCATATTTGAGCTGGTCGGCCATGCCGTGGAGCATCTGGAGTTCGAGGGCTTTGCGTGGAAGGTTGCGTTTGTCGAGCCCGGCGAGCGCAGCTGCGATTGAGCGGACATTGTGCGAACCCAGCGCGAGCTTGATGCCGCCTTGCCCGGGCTTGGTCGGGCAGGCGTCGAGGAAGACCTCGACCATGTCCTCGAAGCATTGGTCTGTTTGCCATTTTTCGTTCCAGACCGGGCATGGCCAACCCTCTTGCTCGGCGTGGATGGTTTCGTAGTCCCAGTAGGCACCCTTGACGAGGCGGACGGTGACGACCTTGCCGGTTTTTTGAGCCCAGTTGGCGATGCGTTTGGCATCGTCTACGCCGGATTTGAGGTAGGCCTGCATGGCGAGCCCGGGTTCGAAGTCGATGGTTTCGCAGGCGTGCATGAAGGTGTCGAGGGTGAGGTCTTTGAGTTCGTGTTGTTCCATGTCGAAGTTGATGAGGACGCTGTTGGCTTTGGCGGCTTCGAGCACGGGAGTGGCACGGGACATGAAATCAGCGATGGCGGCCTGGGGTGCGATGGGGTTGAAGTTGGCGCACAGGCTTGTCACTTTGATCGAGACATTGACGCGGGGGACGACGCCGAGGTGATCGGATTCGAGGCGTTCGTTGGGTGTCCATGTTGATGCTTCGCCGACGAGGTTGTTGACGAGGTCGAGGTATTTGGCTTGGTAGGCATCGGCTTCGGCGTTGGAGACGCAGGCCTCGCCGAGGAGATCGACGGAGAAGGCGATGCCGTCGTTCCAGAGCTTGCCGAGCATGGGGAGGGCATCGGAGGCGTCGGTGCCTGCGATGAAGTTCTTGGCCATGTTGTTGATCTGGGAGGAGATGGTTTTGGTCATCATGCCTTTGGCAACGCCACCGGCTTTGAGCCCAAGATCCATGAAGGGCGGGGCTTTGACGCCGGGCTGGGTGAGGTAGTCGACAAGGTGATCGTGGACCATCTCGGGGGTGGTGAGCGAGGGGAAGGCATCGACGAAGCGGAAGAGCTGGACCTTGAAGTTGTGGTCTTTCATGGACCAGTCCATGAGCTTGTCTTGGTAGAACTTGGCAGAGAGGAGCCCGGATTTGTGGTTTTGGGCGATGTCGAGCATCTCGGAGCCGACGGCCATGATGGCGGCTTCGCGCTCGGGTGTGGAGGTGGTTGCAACCGGAGGGCGAGTCGCTGGTGCAGGAGCAACAGCATTGGTTGAGGATGCTGAAACCTGTGCGGGCGAGGACTTCGATTTGCGACCAAATAACGCCATGGATGTGCTCCGAGAGTAGGGCGTGAGTCCGGGATTTCGATCCCGGAAAAGTGGACAAGATTCTAGGTCATCGTGGGGAGACAACCAATGGGCCAAGATCACATTCGGGGGTGCTAAACTTGGGTGTGTCTGCTCAAGATTCCAATCTGATCGCTCTGAGTGTCGGCAACTTCGATGGGGTTCACAATGGGCATGGGGCGCTGGTTCGGCGCTGCCGAGAGGCGGTGGGGGCGAGCGGGAAAGTGGTTGTGCTGAGCTTTGATCCTCACCCGATGATGGTGCTCAACCCCGCGCAGGCACCTGCGCTCATCGAACCGATCGGCGTGCGGATTGATCGGCTCAAGCGAATCGGTGCTGACGAGGTGGTGGTGCTTGAACCGACGCCTGGGTTGCTCTCGATGTCGGCGCAGGAGTTTGTCGATTCTATCATCGACGAGTATCGTCCGCAGGTGATGGTTGAGGGGCATGATTTTCGGTTTGGGAAGCGCCGGGAGGGTACGCCGACGATGCTCAAGGAGTTTGCATCGTTGCGAGGCGTTGAGGTGCAGGTTGTCGCTGGGGTCGAGGTGGCGCTGACGGATCAATCGGTTGTGAAGGCATCATCGACGATGACGCGGTGGTTGATTGCCCATGGGCGCGTGCGCGATGCGGGCTTTGTGCTCGGGCGGGCGCATGAGCTGATCGGCACGGTGGTCAAAGGCGATCAGCTCGGTCGGCAGATCGGTTTTCGCACTGCGAATCTCAAGACGGATTCGATGCTGCCTTGCGATGGGGTGTATGGGGCGGTGGTGGTGCTGCCCGATGGGACTGAGCTGGGCGGGGCGGTGAATGTTGGAACAAGGCCTACGGTTGAGGGGACGGATCGACGCGCCGAGGTGCATGTGTTTGATGGCGATGGGAACCCGTGGATGCCGAGCGATGATTTTCCGGAGTATGGATGGGATATCACGGTCAAGCTCATCGGGTGGGTGCGCGATCAGATGAGGTTTGCGTCGGTCGATGTGCTGAGCCAGCAGCTCGGGCGCGATGTGGTGCGGGCCAAGGCGATGGTCGAGCCGATGCTGGTGGCGTCGGTATGAGTGTGCATGTGCCCCAACCCGGCGCCAAGGTGCTCGTGGCGATGTCGGGCGGTGTGGATTCGTCGGCTGCTGCGGCGATCTTGATCGAACAAGGGTACGAGGTCGTCGGGTGCTTTATGCGCCTTGGATCGCCGGGCGAGACGATTGATGAGCTGATGGAGTTTGATACCGCGGGCGTCTCGTGCGATCCGGCGAAGGTCAAGATCGGGCATCAAGGGTGTTGCTCAGTGGGCGATGCTGCCGATGCACGCGAGGTGGCAGCCAAGCTGGGGATTCCGCTGTATGTGTGTAACTTCAAGAAGGACTTTGGACGGATTATTGATTACTTTGTTGATGAGTACGCCAAGGGGCGGACGCCGAATCCGTGTGTGCGGTGCAATGACTGGTTGAAGTTTGGCAAGCTCCACGAGTACGCCCATCAGATCGGGGCGGCGTTTATTGCTTCGGGTCATTATGCGCGGATTGATCGGTCGGGCGATGAGCCCAGGTTGTTGCGTGGGCTCGATAGCGACAAAGATCAGAGTTATGTGCTGTATGGCGCGCCGCGTGATCGGCTTGCGGAGATGCTGTTGCCGATTGGGGAGTTTGCGACCAAAGCCCAGGTGCGGGCGATTGCGGAAAAATATGACCTGCCGGTGTTTGATAAGCCTGATTCGCAGGAGATTTGCTTTGTGCCTGATAATGACTATGCGGGGCTGGTCGAACGGCGCAGGCCTGAGCTTCGGATCAAGGGCAAGATTGTGGATATCCATGGCGAGCAACTCGGCGAGCACGACGGGCAACACAAGTTCACCATCGGGCAACGCCGAGGCGTGGGCGTGGCGGTGGGGCACCCGATCTATGTGATCGACAAGAACCCCGAGACCAACACGGTGACGGTGGGGTCGAACGATGATCTGATGTCGATCTCGTGCATCGCTCATGAGGCGAACTGGCTGATTGATGAATCGAGTTTGCAGGATTGGTACCCGGTGCTCGCCCAGCATCGGTACAACGCCGACCCGGTGGCGGCGAGGATTCGGGTGATTGACCGGGTCGATGCGGATACGCCTTCGGGTCGCTCGGGGTGTTTTGCGTGTGTGTTTGATTCGCCTCAGCGGGCGGTGACACCGGGGCAGGCGTTGGCGATTTATGATTTGGAATCGCCTGAGATTGTAATTGGTGGGGGGTGGATCGAATCTGTTGGCGTTCAAGGCGACCCCGACTAAACACCGGCCCTACACTTGCCTATGGAGTTTGAACAAAGCGATACCAACCACCTTGCAGCCTACCTCTCGGGGATGAACGCGGCCACCTTTGATCGCGATGACGACCCGGCGGTCGATGCGGACGGGCATGTCATCAACGGCACCATCATCCGACGCCCCGAAGATCAGGGCTCGCTCGTCCCGGTGCGTGTGCGGATCGGGCATGGCGTGGCGGCCCAGACGGCGGCGAGTATGCTGCGCAAGATCGCCGATATGCTCGAAGATCAGCCGACTTTTCTCAATGATCGGGCCGGGGCAGCGATCCGGAGATTGCCCGATGGCACGAGCCAACGCAAGCAACTCACCATCGAGGGGATGCTGGCTGCAGCGGAGGAGTTGTCAGCGGAAGAGCGGGCCAAGCTTCATGCGATGCTCGATGTGATTCGGATTCAGATTGATGATCCCAAGAAAAACAAGCCTGAGTATCCCGATGATGGGATGTTGTGAAGGATTCTTCGGTGGCCCGGCTCGCCGAGCCGGGTTCTTCAAAAACTGGTCATACCATATTGAAGACCCAAGAAAAGACCCGGCTTGGCGAGCCGGGCCACCGGGGAAAGTCAATCGAGCTTTTTCATGATGAAGAGATAGTTGAATCCGCGCAGGAAAAAGTTGTCCTTTTCGGCGGATTTGTGCCAGTTGCCCTGCTTGAGCTTTTTGTTGTGGCGGACGACGGAGATGATATCGACGGGCTGAAAGTATTGGCGCATGGTGGCGAAGAGTTCGAACCCGATGGGCATGAAGACGCCGCCTTTGTGACCGGGCTTCTTCTTCCATGAGTCGGAGACATAGAGCCCCATGTACCGGTTCGGTTTCATGACGCGGTGGAGCTCGGAGAGGACGCTGTCCATCGCTTCGTAGTAGGCGTGCCCGGGCATGACATCGCCGTCGCGCATTTCGGCGCTGGCGTCGAGCTTGCCGATGCAGCGCTCATCGTCGGAGTAGTCCACATGCGTCGAGTAGGGCGGGTCGATGAAGCAGAAATCAATGGTTTCATCGGGCACCGGCAGCTCGCGCGCATCGGCGAGGGAGATTTCTTTGCGTTGTGGATTGAGATCGAACCCGATGCCCTTTCGGCCCAGATCGTTGCAGACATCGAGGGTGGTTCCTGAGCCGCACATTGGATCGAGGACGGTGTCGTTTTCGCGGGTGTAGCGGGTGAGGAGCTGCCAGATGATCCACGAAGGCGTCGCGCCGATGTAGTCCTTCGAGCCTTGGAACTTGGAGCCGTCTTTGGCGTCGTAGTGCTGGGAGGGGTATTCCCAGAGGGTGGAGGTCATCACCCGCATCGGCGGGCGCTGGCCGGGGCGGACGCGGTTGCCCTGGGCGGATTTGTACTCATCGCCGGAGCGCGACCCGGGGTTGCGGAGCTCTTGTTCGATTTTGGAGCGGAAGCTGGATTGGCTGTTCTTTGGTGGGCGTGGGGGCATGGGGGAGTATAGGGAACTCGTGAAGACACGGCTTGCCGAAGATGGTCAAGCCGTGGCACCCGGCGTGGGGGAGTAGAGGGATACATCGTATCGGGGTGCCACTACTCGCCGTCTTGGGCGCAGTAGTGTCTTCTCTCCAACTGATACCGGCACTACTGCGCCCTTCGGGCGAGTCGTGGCACCCGGAGAGGGATTTACGGCAGTGCCGCGATGAGCATCGCTTTGGCTTCGTCAAGCGGTTTGCGGATTTTGACGCCGGCGGCTCTTGCGTGTCCGCCGCCGCCGAGGGTGTTGCAGACCGCGTTGACATCGACGGCCGGTTGGCCTTCCCATTCATCGGGCTTGGAGCGCAGCGAGACCTTGGTGAAGGTGCCGTCGGAATCGTGCTGCTCGGTGAGCAAAGCGACGACGCGGATGGCGGCGACGGATTGGGGGAGATCGACGAACCCGCCGGTTTCTCCGGGCCCGGCCTTGGTGTCTTTGAAGTCTTGGAGGGTGACGGTCATGATGGCTGCGTTTTTTTCTTTGATGACTTCCATAGATTCGAGCGCGCGGGCCATGAGCTTGAAGCGGGCGGTGCGGTCGCGTTGGTAGAGCATCGCGTAGAGGGCGGTATGGTTGACACCTGCATCGAGGAGCTGCCCGGCCAATCGCATCACGCGCCCATCGACATTGGAGTGCTTGAACCATCCGGTATCGGTTGCGAGCCCGACATAGAGCGGCGTGGCGATGTCGGTGGGGAGTTTGGATGGCGAATCAACGCCGAGCAAGTGACAACAAATCTCGGCTGCGGGTTGGACCGCTGCGGCAGCGGTTGTGTCGAGGAGTCTGCGCGAGGCGATCTCGGCATCGCCTTGGAGGTGATGGTCGATGATGGTGGTGCGATCGAGCCGGGGTTTGAGGAACTCGGCGAAGGGGGCGAGCTGGTTCCATGATCCGGTGTCGGCGATGAGGATGCCCGCCGGGTCGAATGCGCCGGGGAGGGGTTGGTCGGTTTCGATGGTTCGGGCTTTGGTGTTGGCGATGATGGTCTTTGCCCACGATGGCATCGGGGCTGCGTACCAGCACTCGGCCTTGGATGTGGCGCCGGAGGTTGAGCTCATGATGTTGATTGCCTGGGCGAGTGCGATGGTGGAGCCGAGTGCATCGCCGTCGGGCTTGGTGTGGGTGAGCAGGAGGATGGATGGTTGGGCAGCGATCCAGTCGGCGATCTCGCTGGCGGTGGTGGTGGAGGTCCATTGATCGAGCACAGCGTTTTCCTTGATCGGCGATGGGGGGATGGGCATGGGGTATTCTATTCAGAAAAAGGGGTGGCAGGTTTATTGGTCGGGGTGATCTTGTGGGGGTTCGTCGACGAGTGGGATATCGCCCTCGTCGGGGATGGGGTTGTCGATCGGCTCGAATGGCTGACCCGAAGCTTTGGGCTTGCCGTAGGCGTCGAGTTCCTGGTTGAAATAGATTCCTCTGTTGTCGCCTTCTACGACTTCGATCTCTGATTCATCCCGATCGAGGTGCATTTTGGCGGGGTCGAGGATGGGTAGGGGGGTCATGTCGGCGTAGGACTCGCCGCACTCTGGGCAATGCCCTCCGAAGGGCAATCCGTCGAGGTCATAGTTGCAGAACTGGCATTTGAGTCCGGTGACGATGGTGCCGTGGGAGGTGATTTCGCGTTCGATACGGGCGCGGACGCGATCGGCCGACCCGGCAGCGAGTTTCTGGTGCTTGATGACCCATTTCATCACGGAGGTGAGCTGGATGATGGTGAGGAGGAAGACGATGACAGCGATGACGACGAGGAAGATGATGAACATGCGCAAAAACGCAGCAGCTGCGCTTGGTGGGATGTTCAGGGCCGCGATCGCGGAGAGGATGACGGTGATTGTTCCGAAGACGGCCATGGCCCATGCGGTCGAGCGCAGGCGCTGGGCGAGGTGATCATGTGATGCCCAGTGCCCCAGTTCTGCGAAGTAAACACAGGTGGGCATGAGCCCGACCCAGGCGATGGTGCCCGCGATGATGTGGACGATGGAGAGGGGGACCATGAGCAATGCCGAGGGAGGGGTTGGCTTTGAAGTGAGCGTGGAGATGCCCATCGAGACAAGGAGATACACCGGCCAGGCGGCGCTGGCCAGGCGGATGAGCAGCCGATATCGGTCATTGTCGAGGACCTTGTCGGGAACGATCTGCCCTTGGTTGGGACGCGGGGAAGTGACGAGCCAGATCCCGGCGACCCAGAGGAATGGGGCCAAGAAGTTGAGTGCAAGAGCTGCCCAATAAATCAGCCCAGTGGTGACGCTCATTGCCCAAAGGACGCCAAGGAAAATGGGGACGACGATTAAGCCGATGATCGCCAGCGAAGCCAGGGAGAACCCAAGCCAGAGCAGGCGCACAAAGCGGGAGGGCGCTTCGTTCGACATGGTGCCCGATAATTTTCTGGAGATTCTCCTGATCGATGTGCCGCATTCTGGGCACTTGCTTCCCTCTGGGAGCCCGCGCAGGTTATACCCGCAGTGGTCGCATTCGCGGTCGGTCGAGATGTAGGATTCAGTTGTGGACATAGACCCTCTCGGTGTACCCAAGGAATATACCCAAAGATATGAGCCCAGGTTGCTTTGGGTGCCTGATGATACAAAAAATCAGCCGACCTGGTGTGGTCGGCTGACGAGAGAGGAGGCGAAGGAGTATGGGGGTATGTGTTATGGTGATCGGCGTTTTTTCGTGTCCGGTTTGATGATAACTTTCTGTTTTCCATCGACCTTGCGGACTTGTTGGAGGCGTGAGGGCCAGAATGAGTATCCGACGATCTGGCGATGGATGTAGTCTGGCGCGGTGACGATGATGGATGTGCCGTAGAAGGTCATTGATGCCCCGTCGCCTCCCAGATCGACCCATTGGTCGGGCTCGATGGTGCTCTGGATGAGGTCGGTGATCGCGGTGGCTCGTTCTTCTGCCGATGCGAGATCGGTGCGTTGAGCGCCGCCGGTGAATGGACTTCGTCCGCCGCCGCCGCCGCCACCACCGCCGCTTCCGCTGGCTGCTTGGACGGCGCTTTGGAGGTTGAAGTTGGGCGCGTTGTCAAAGTCAGGGACGACAAAGAGCAGGTCTGCAAGGTCATAGAGCTCGACGCGCTGGTTGTGGTTGAGCTCGAGCTTTGGGCCCATTTCGAGTGAGCCGATATCGGTGAACTGCCAGGTGTATTCATCGCCTGAAGCTTCGATGCGTTGTGCGCGGAGCAAGACGCGATCGAGCACGACCAGGGCGGGGACATTGGAGACTTTGATGGTGATGGGTGTCTCGGGGTCCATGCCGTTGGCTGCGATGTTGTCGGTGAGGTAGATCGGCTCGAACTCAGCGCCGGTGACCTCTGAGATGAAGTCGAGGATATCGACCAGAGGCTGATCGGTGACATCGAGCGTGATTGGCTTCGATAGGGCCAGGAGGGTGTCACGCTTCGCCCGGCGAGATTCGGCGCTGTCCGAATCGGTGTTCTGGGCGATGGCGGTATTCGAGCTGATGCTCAGGGCAGCGATTCCGATCGTGGGTAGCCCGGCGCTGGCAACAAGGGCTAGGGCCATCGAGCTCAAGGTGTTGAGTGTGCGAGCGTGATGGGTCATGGGGCGTCTCCGTGTGGATCGGGGTGTGTGACTTGCGTGAGCGTGTGGTCTTGGCATGATTCGGAGATGGTCCGGCATACTTTGCTCATGCTTTGCTCACGGCTGTGCTGGCCCGGCGGGGGTCGATGGTGATCCGATCCATCAACAGTGGGCATACACACGGCGGGAGGCAGACATCGTCTATCGTCCATCTCGCGCTCAAGTCTGATTCTTGTCACCAAGAGCAGAGTCTCGACGCAACAGAGTATACCAGACCAAGGCAATACGCACAAGTAGACCAATCGGTTGCATAGATCGTCCGGGCAGATTGGTCCGCCTGCGAAAAGCCCCTGCGATGGCTCAAATCGTTCAAATTGCTTGAATGGGGTTATGGGCACCCGTCGGCGAAGGCGGTCAGGAATGCGGAGACATCGAAGAAGTTGAACTGCCCGTCATCGTTGAAGTCGGCGACCGGATCCATCGCGGCAAAGGCGCTGAGGAATGCGGAAACATCGAAGAAGTTGAGCTGCCCGTCATTGGTCAGGTCGGGTGGGCACGATGGTGGGCCCGCGACGATTTCGAACTTGCCGGTCATGCTCAGGTGGAAGGTGATCATGCATGTGTAGTAGTAGATGCCAATATCGTCATTGGTGGGGGTCCAGGTGATGTCGTCTTCTTGTGGGGCCGGATTGGCAACGAAATCTGCGAACGGATCGAGGATGGCAGCATTGATGATTGTGCCGTCGGTTGTCGTGCGGAAGTAGCTTCCATCGGTTCCACCGACGGGTAAGGTGTCGTCAGCGATACCGAAGGGATGGACCGTGCTTATGTTTTCAAAGACATAGGTTTCATTGGCGGTCAGAATGAGGGTTGGATCGGCGATGTTGTTGAAGGTTCCCGACGAATCGGTCCAGCTCCAAAGCCAGTCTGATGCGCCCATGTTGATGACTGTGAATAACACACCTTCATCGACTGCATAGATGTCGGGTCCGATCTGGGTTGTTTCTGCGTGGGCGGGCAGGGTCAAGATTGTGGCAGCTGCAGCGAGGATAATGGCTTTGGTTGTGTTTTTCATCGGAGTTCTCTCTGTCTCTTTGTTTGGGGAAGTTGCAATCTCGTGGAAGGGGCTGTGTGTATGACAGCCCTGCTCGGCCGATTGTAAACGGATTTGTGATTTTTGCAAGAAAAAACGGGAAGCGTCATCTTTCGAAGCGCTCTCCCGAGAAGTATCGTCCAAGGGGTTGCTTTGGGGCTGTAATGATGGTCTTCATTGTCCCTTTTTCATTGCCTCTTTTTCACAGGCCGTTTTTCACAGGCCTCAAAGCCACCTGCGAGACTTGAACTCGCGACCTAAGCTTTACGAAAGCTTCGCTCTACCAACTGAGCTAAGGCGGCGTCAGACCGACTGGGCAACCATGCAGCGATGATTGATCGGTTCTGGGAGGGAGTATACGCATCGGGTCAGGATCGAGCCACCGGTGCTGTGCTTGATTCACTATCCGTCTCCCGCTTTGCCATCAAAAAAACGGCTCCCCTGGAGGTCAGCGGGAGCCGTCAACAAATGGGGGCTGATTGTGGTGTTTGCGTGAGTTGCGCAGAGGTTTCTTTATGGGCATCCTTGGGCAAAGATCGTGAGGAACTCGGAGACATCGAAGAAGTTATATACGCCATCGTTATTGATGTCGGCGCTGGGGCTGTTGGTGCCAAAGGCGAAGAGGAACTCGGAGACATCGAAGAAGTTGAGTTGTCCAAATGGCTCGGCGAAGTCGGCCGGTGAGCATCCGCTGTCGGCGATGGTGTAGAGGTTGGGGCGATAGGTGAGCAGCGAGCAACGCATGCGGTTGTTCTGTTCAGGTGTGAACTTGTTCATGCATGCATCGTCGGAGTAGTCCATGTAGTTGTCGAATGGGGCGGGCAGGCCGCAGGATGTTCGGCTTCCGGGGCAGCCAAAGGTTGGTGAGCTCTCTGGGTTGGTATCGGCGATGCGGTCGCCGCTGGTATACCCGCTTCCGCCTGAGCATCCGCCGGTGAATGTGTGGTAGAGCCCGAGGTAGTGTCCGACTTCGTGGGTTGCGGTGCGTCCGAGGTTGAAGGGGGCGAAGGGGGCATTGCGTCCGAAGGTGGAGTGGAGGACGACGACCCGGTCGGCGTTTGAGCCTGCGATTCCGCCTTGTGGCAGGTCGGGGACATATCCCAGGGCGCCCCCGGCGCTGTTGGTGTAGATGTTGAGGTATCGGTTGGTGTCCCATGCGAGGGTGTTGTAGTATCCACCGCCATCGTTGTACCAGGTGTTGTTTGTTGAGCGTGTGATGCCGGTGGTCGGGTTGCCATCGGGATCAACGGTGGCGAGGTAGAACTCGATCTGTCCATCGTTTCCCGGAGCGCCGTTGGAGCCGGCGAGTGCTTGGAAATCTTCGTTGAGGATTTCGATCTGGGAGATGACGCGTGAATCTGGCATTGATCCTGTGCCGTTGGTTCTTTGGATGATGTGAACGACGACGGGGATGCGGTATTTGGCGACCGATGGGTCGTACTCGGGTCGGATGATGGTGCGGTTGTAGGTGCAGTCGTTGCTTCCTCGAGCGTTGTCGGTGTCGGCGGGGTCGATCAGTGGATGCGTGCCACACCTGGTGTCTTCGAATCCGTAGTATCCGGATTGATAGAGCTCTTCCCATGATCCAAAGGTATGTCCATCAGCGATGATCTCGGTGTCGGAGATGACCTGGAACGATGGGTTGCCGAACTGTTCGTCAGCTTGGACTGGGGCGGATGAGACGGGGGCGAGTGCGGATGCACCTGCGAGCACAGCGATGGCAGCGATATTGAGCATGAGGGGACCTCTTGGGTTGTATTCGTCATCAGCGACGGGTGTCCGATTGGACGGTGGGACATGATCGGCTACGAAAAAAGGAACAGGTTGTAGCGGATCGGCGAAAAAACAGCGAGAGATGATACCCGAGTGGGCAGTGTCTCAATATACGGGTAGTGAAGCCTTGGATGTTGCACAAAAAATACAAACCGCATCTCATATCCGCAAATAGGGAGAGATAACGGGTGAGGCGGTGTGTTTGTGTGTGTTCTGTTTGGAGCTTTGAGCCGATAATGGTGCTCAATCTGATGTCGGGACTGTTGCGAAGGCATTGCCCGCATCGACCTGCATGGCCTTGTAGGCAACTGCGATTGCGCTGACGAACTCGCGGTGCGGCGGCATCCCCATGAGCTTGCGCCGATCATCAAGATGCTCGGGGTCTTCGATCGGGACGGTCGGTGTGGGCACCAGCACCCCGTGCTCGTTGGACGCCATCGACATCTGCGTACCAAAGACCTGAGGCTGATTCTGGAATACGCGAATCCGATCGGTCAACAACGCCACATACGAAGCGGGCAACTCGCCCTCTTCGACCAGATCGACCATCAATGCCAGGCAACGGTTCTGGAACTCATTGTCATGCCCGGCGTGCTGGATGACCATGTAGGCGGCCTGGGTGGCTTTGAGCCCGACCATCTCGCGTGTCGGCCAACCGATGTGATCGACGATCTCCTTGAGTCGATCGGCATGGGCCCGGTCGATCGCCCGGATCGTGCTGGCGAGGGCCTGATCGCTTGGGTCGGTCGAGAGGGAGTCGCCGACGAGTTGGCGGTCGAGATCGTGCATCGCTTCGAGCTCTGCCTGAATCTCGGCGAGGGTGTAGTCGGTGATTGGTGCTCGATATTGTGGGATCGAGTTCTTTTCGAATGCAGTCCCGATAACCAGCTCGTCGCTCGCATAGATTGCGGATGTCTGCTCGGATGGGCTCGGGGCATAGCTTGATTGCTGCCCATGAGGGTCACTTTGGGAGACGGGTTCGCCAGCGTGTGCGCGTGGTTGGCTCGAAGCGCATCCAGAAGCGAGCAAGAGCGAGGCGATCGAAAGCGAGGCTACGGTAGCGAGGGCATGGTTCATGCTTACACCATCGAAAAGGAATGCAACTCAGAACACCCCGATGAGCAACTCGACCGGTGTTTCCATCTTTCCTGATCGGTACAGACCGCTTTTCGGCTGATAACTCAGTACCGTTGCGAATCATCCGCTGGGCCCAGTGCCCAAGGTTCGCTCGCCACTCCGTTCACGCTCGTCCCGTTCTGAATCGCCGAAGCGATCTTGTCGAGGAAGTTGTGAGGGAAGTGCTTGTCGTATGGGCACATCTCTTCGATCCGGGTTCGCTGTTCGTTTGAGAGTTCAAAGTCCAATGCTCCCAGATTGTCTTCGAGCTGCGAGAGCCGCTTGGCGCCGATGATTGTCGAGCTCACGGCGTTGTTCGATTGCACCCAGTTGAGCGCGATCTGGGCGGGAGTGACACCAATCCCACTCCCGTGTACATCGCCGAGCTCGGTTGCGATTTCCTTGATGACATCGAGCAGCGCGTAGGTCGATTCGATCAAGAACGGCGAATCCACCGCCGCTCGGGTGTCCTCAGGCGATGGGCGCGAATCGCGGGTGTATTTCCCGCTGAGCACCCCGCCTCGCAACGGCGACCAGGGCGTGACACCCAAGCCAAGATGCTTGGCCATTGGTAAGAGGTCATCCTCGACTGTCCGTTGCAACAACGAATACTCGATCTGGATCGCAATCAGAGGCTCCCAGTGATTCTCTTTGGCAAGCCGCTGCGCCTCGACGCAGACCCATGCCGGGTGATCCGAAAAACCGATATGGCGCACCTTGCCCGATCGCACCAGATCATTGAGCGTGCTCATCGTCTCACTCAACGGCGTGTGTCGATCCCAGAAATGAATCCACAACAAATCAATATAGTCCGTCTGCAATCGGCGCAGCGAATCTTCGACCTGGTGCATGATTGCTTTGCGTCCGCTGCCGCCGCCGTTGGGATCGCCCGGGTGCATGTTGCCGCAGCATTTGGTCGCGATGACCGTGCGATCCCGCTTGGCTCGATGCTCTGCGAAGTAATCCCCAATGATTTTTTCGGAGTGCCCCTTGGTATAGACATTGGCCGTATCGAGGAAGTTGCCCCCGCGATCAAGATACGCGCTGAGCACATCGAGCGACTCTTCAAGGTTTGTGCCGACGACTCCCCATTCATTGCCAAAGGTCATGGTGCCCAGGCAGAGCGGGGAGACACGGAGACCCGACGAGCCGAGGGTGATGTAGTTGGTCAGTGACATGTTGATGATCCTTTCGTTTTCCTCTTGGATATCATACTCGCATGATGACCCGGCGGAACAAGTTGTATGATGATCGCTGTCTGCCCAGAGTGCGGCGGCGCGTGGGAACTCGAACCACTCCAAGAAGATTCAATACCTCCGGGTTCCACTACTCGCGGCGAAGCAGCGCAGTAGTGCCGATTGCTCAAGGTCATCGAAGACACGACTGCGCCGAAGACGGCGAGTCGTGGCACCGGGCTATCTGTTGTCGCAGTTCTCTTTGAGTTTTCTCAACACATCAAACGCATCCATAGGCGACAACCCCTCAAGCTTAATCTCCCGCAACGCATCGACCGCTGGATGCTCGACGAACTCGGTAAATAACCCGAGCTGATCGCCCGCTTTGGGCGTTGGCGTCGGAGCCTGCACTTGCTGGGTATCGACCCGCCCGGCGTGCTCCACCGAGAGCGTATCGAGAATCTCGCGGGCGCGGTTGGTAATGGGTTTGGGGACACCGGCGAGTTGGGCGACATGGACGCCGTAGGATTGGTCGGCTCGTCCGGGGCGGATCGAGTGCAGGAACGCGATTTCTTGTTGCCCGTCTTCGGTGGTCCATTCGCGGACTGCGACATTGAGATTTTTCACCGGCTTGCCAAGGTCGTTTTCCAGGCGTTCTTCAAGCTCGGTGATCTCATGATAATGCGTGGCAAAGAGCGTGCGAGGCTTGTTCTCTGCGAGCCATTCGCAGATCGCCCAGGCGAGCGATAAGCCATCGAGCGTCGAGGTGCCTCGTCCGATCTCGTCGAGGATGACGAGTGATGAGCTGTCCGCGTGGTTGAGGATGTTGGCGGTCTCGATCATCTCGACCATGAAGGTTGATTGCCCGCGATGGAGTGCATCGTCGGCGCCGACGCGGGTGAAGATGCGTTTGGTGATGCCGATGGTTGCAGCGTTGGCGGGGATGAAACTGCCGGCTTGTGCAAGGACGACCAAGAGCGCGTTTTGTCGGATATAGGTCGATTTGCCCGCCATGTTTGGGC
Organism: Phycisphaerales bacterium; assembly: GCA_015487555.1. Lineage (GTDB taxonomy): Bacteria > Planctomycetota > Phycisphaerae > Phycisphaerales > UBA1924 > UBA1924. Next base: position 8,698 of record WFPK01000046.1, on the reverse strand, counting down.
CTGTGATGAGCGCGAGGGTCGCGGGGGAGATGTCCGAACCCATCGTGCAGTCGTTGGGGACGAACTTGTGTCCGAGTGTTTCATCGAGGACGGGGTGCCTGCCTTGGATGATGTCGAGCACCGGCTCGTCGACGATGATCGGCCTGGTCCACCCGCGCTCGCGGGCTTTGGTCGCAAACCCAAGCAAGCAATCGAGCGTCGCGACGATGTCGGCGAAGGTGATCAGCTCGGCGATGATCGAGCGGGCCTGGTCGCAGAGTTGATCGAAGAGAATCCGCTCGCGTTCGATGGCCACATCGGACGCAGAGAGCACTTTCTCTTCGAAGACTTTGAGCTCGGGCGTGATGTAGCGCTCGGCGTTCTTGAGTGTTTGCTTGCGGGTGAAGAGATCCGGTGCACGAAGGGCCTGGGCCGCGGGGAGCTCGATGTAGTAGCCGAAGACTTTGTTGTACCCGACTTTCATTGCAGGCAGGTCGTGTTCTTCGATGAGCTTGGATTGATACTGTGCGAGCCATTTGCCCGCGTCGCGTTCGAGGTTTCTTGCTTCGTCGAGTGCTTCATCGACCCCATCGCGGATCAGCCCGCCCGCCCGCAGATGGGCTGGGGGCTCATCGACACACGAACGCATGATCTCGAGCGCGATGGGTTCGATGCGCTCGATGAGTGCGTTGAGTTCGTCATGGTGCTGGATCAGCGCGGGCGATTGTTCGATGGTGTCGATGAGCTTGGCGATCAGGGCTGCGCTGCGTCCCAGCGCTGCGATATCGCGGGGGGTGGCGCGTCCGAGGGCCACGCGCCCAGCGATGCGCGCGATGTCGCACATCGACCCGAGGATCGAGCCCAAGGCCTCAGCGAGGGCGTGATCCTCGATCAAGACCGCGATGGCTTGCTGGCGTTGTTCGATTTGACCCCGGGAAATCAAGGGCGAGCTGAGCCACGAGCGCACCAATCGTTTGCCCATCGGCGTATGCAACACGCACCGCGTGCCCACCGGGCTGGCGAGGAAGATGCCCGCGAGTGATCCTGCGAGTGATTGTTCGCGGATGGTCTGTTCGATTTCGAGTGAGCGCAGGCTCGTCGCGTCGATGATGCACGCGCTGGTGCGGTCGATGAGCATCGGTGGACGCAGGTGCGCGAGGGTTGCGCGGGGTTGCTCGAAGGCGTTGCGCTTGTGTGTGTCAGCTTGCGCTTCTTCGATGGCCTGTGTTTCGCGCAGGTATCGAATCGCAGCCCCCCCGGCGAGCACGCTGGGCATGGTGGGGTCGAGACCGAACCCGTCGAGGGTCGAGATATTGAAGGTTTCATAGATCGCTTCGACCGCTTCAGTTGGTCGGAACTGCCACCCGGGGCGACCCGTCGCCGAGGCATTGATATTGGCGGCGAGTGTTTCGATGCGTTTGGGTGTTTCGCCAATGGCTGGGGCGCTGTAGAGGATTTCTTTGACTCCCCGCCGAGTGAGTTCGTCGGCGCATTCTCCGAGTGAGCCGTTGAAGAGCGAGAAGGCTCCGGTCGAGAGCTCGATGATGGCGATGCCCGCGTGGGATTCATCCAGAATCGCGATTGCGCCCAGGTGCACTGCTTGTTCTTCTTTGAGCAGCGACTCATCGACGAGTGTTCCTTGGGTGACGACCTGCGTGACGCCTCGTTTGACCACGCCTTTGGCTTCTTTGGGGTCTTCGAGCTGGTCGACCACCGCGACGCGATACCCAGCGTCGATGGCCCGTTGGAGATAGGTTGATTTCTGATGGTGGGGGACTCCGGCCATGGGGATGGCGTTGCCTCGGGTGGTGAGCGAGAGCCCGAGGTCTCGGGAGATATTCTCGGCGTCCTCGCCGAAGAGTTCGTAGAAATCGCCCATGCGGAAGAAGAGGACGCAGTCTGGGTGCTGTTTTTTGATCGCGGTCCACTGGCGCATCCCCGGGGTATCCCAGGGGTCTTTGGTCGGTTTCTTCGGGGGCGTGGTGGTGGTCGATGGCATCGGTGAACAGTAGGGTCGAAGGGGAGAATACGGATCGTGGCGCATGAAAAAAGCCCGGATACAGCTGCCGGGCTTTTATGGAGAGAGAGCGGGTTGGAGAAAAGGGACGATTAGTTTTCCAATGCGTGGAGGTACTCGCTGTAGGGACGGATGCCGACGAACTGGTCGGTGGGGTGCCCGTCTTTGAAGATAATCACTGTTGGGATGGATGCAACTCCGTATTGGGCAGCGAGTTGTGGGTGTTCGTCGATGTTGACCTTGGCGATTTGTGCCCGCTCGCCCAAGTCGTTGGCGAGCTTTTCGATGGTCGGGCCTAGGGCCCGGCAAGGTCCGCACCAAGGTGCCCAGAAGTCGATCAGGGTTGGTTTGTCTGAGCGGATGATTTCTTCAAAGTTTGCGTTGGTGATTTCGAGTGTTGGGTGAGCTGTCATGGTTTGGTCTCCTGTGCCTTTGGTGTTCGGCGTGTGATTTCGTTGTGTTGCCTGCGGAGAAAAACGGCCAGACCGGTCGTTCTATTCCGCAAAGGGGGGGCAATTGTAGACCGGCGTGTCGGGTTTTGGCCAGGCGTGTCGTCTTTTTAGACTGATTTGGCAGACGAGGCGGCGTGAGGTGGGGTGAAATTGGTGGAGCAGGCCCGTTCGAGCAGGATTTCAGCAATTTGGCGGGCGTGATCGGCGGGTTCGCGGGTCTGGGTCTGGCGGGCGGTACACATCGCGCCCGATGCGATCATGGCCAGCATTTGACCCAGGGCTTGAGGGTCGGGGAGCTCGGCGTTGGTGCAGAGCTCTGCAAACATATCCGCGACGGCGCCCTGATGGGCGCGGGCGGCCTGGGCGGGTTTGGACTGGGGGTCTGGGAACTCGGCGACGGCAGCTTGGAACATGCACCCGCAGAACTCGGGGTCGGAGAACCACATCGCCAAAGCGTCAAAAACCCCCAATATCTGTTCGCATGGATCGGTTGAAGCCTCGGCGACGATTTTTTTGAGCCGATCGATCATGTCTTTGCTCGAGCGGTTGAGTACCGCGACAATGAGCCCGTCTTTGGAGCCAAAGTTGTTGTAGAGCGTCATTTTGGCCACGCCCGCTTCGGCGAGTATGCGGTCGATGCCGGTGGTGTGGAACCCTTCGGTTTCAAAGAGTCGGCGGGCGATATGGATCAGTTTTTCGCTTTTCCGGGATGCCATAAAAAACTCCGGGCGGGTTTGGTGATGGGTGAGGCGTCGTTTTTTTGATGAATTCTTGAAAAAAGCAGTGAATAAACAGAACGATCGGTCTATTGTATCGTACAGAGCATGTGAACGCAAGTCGTTTACGGGAAAATGATGAAGGTTCTTTCGGATGAGGGCCTCTGGAGTGTCGGTTTTAGGTACAGGAATGGAGATTGATATGCCTCGCATTGCACCAACAACGATTGAAAAAGCACACCCGGCTTCACGCGAAATGCTTGAGCACATCAAGTCTGCGGTTGGACGGGTCCCGAACTTGCTGGGCACTTTGGCCCACTCGCCTGCAGCGATCCATAGTTATGTCAAACAAAAAGAAGCGCTCAAGGCCGGCTCGTTGGGCGATCGGGTCGGTGAGTCCATCGCGATCGCGATGGCGTCGTTTACCAAGTGTGGATACTGCGCTTCGGCCCACAACGCGATTGGCAAAATGGTTGGGCTTTCAGATGAAGAACGCGAACTCAACCGAAAAGGTGAGTCGTCCGATCCCAAGACACAGGCAGCGATCAACCTTGCCCGGTCGATTGTTGAAACCCGCGGGTATGCCAATGACGAAGCCTTCGAGGCTGCCAAGTCGGCCGGGTTGAGTGAATCGGATATTCTCGAGGTGCTTGCGATTACGATGTTCAATCTGTATACCAACTATGCCAACCATTTCCTCGAGACCGAGAATGATTTTCCGCATGTGGAGCTTGATGAAGCGGTTGCGGTGTAGAGCATGATCGCCGATCGGCGATATGGTGGTTTCGGATAGAAACCCAGACAATGCGTTTGCTCGTCCCCTCATAGGCGAACGCAGGGGCGGATTCCAGAGATGGCGTCCGTCCTCTTGAGCGTATTTGGCCAGATCCCCCATTTCCTGCGCTGTGCCGTCCGAGTGTTTCGGGCGGCACGGTTATTTTTGGGATCAGGGTTTTGGATTGGGGGCGATGGGTCTTGTTGTGTGCTTGTTTTGTCCGATAGAGAGGTATGCAAAGCACACATGAGACGATCTGGATTCAGCGTTCGTACCAGTCGCAGTTTGACCTGCTGGGTGCGATGGCCAGCGAGATTGCGCAGGGATTTATCGCCAGGGGGTATAAGGCTCGGTTGATTGATATTGCCGAGGATGAGTCGCCGACCGAGGGGGTATTTTTGTTTCTCAATACGCCTCAATCGCTCGATCAGCTTCCGCCTGCCTTGTTTGTGCCCGGGTCGAATCTCTCAGCGGTGCAGGTGCATGTCGATCATCCCTTTGCGCTGCCCGATTCGCTTCTTGATGAATGGACCCAGCGGGTCGGGCTTGAGCGGTTCCGGCTGATGCTGCCTTGTCTTGATGATGTGCACCTGCTTCGGACGCGGTTTGCGGGGTTGGTCCATTCATGGATGCCTCATGGGATTCCGCGTGAATCGCTCTGTGACATGGATACTTTGACAGAGGAGGCGTTTGTCGGGCGAGAGTTTGATGTGGTGGTGACGGGTTCGGTTCGATCGCAGGAGGAGATTGATCGCGGGCTTGGGCAGCTCGATGCGCCGGTGCGGGCGATGGCGGGGGAGATGGCGCATCTGATGATCAAAGAGCCTCACCTTGGGTATGTCGCAGCGGTTGATCTGGTGATGGGGTCGCGCGGGGTGATTACCGGGAGCTGGGAGGCGCAGAAGTATCTTTGGGGATTGGTGATTGCGATGGTGAATCGGCATCGGCGGATTGAAACGGTCCAGGCGATGCAGGGGGTGCGCGTTGGGGTGTTTGGATCGGATGTCTGGAAGGCGCATTGCACCGGGACGATCGAGTATGCGGGCGAGGTGCGTTATGCGCAGTGCGCAGATGCGTTTGCGCGCGGGCGTGTCGGGCTTGCGTGGGGGCCTACGCAGTTTGTGCATTCGTATTCGGAGCGGATCATGCAGGCGATGGCGGGCGGGGCGTGTGTGGTTGCGGATGATCGGCTTTTGGTTCGGCGGGATTTCAACGGCGCAGCGAGCCCGGGCGGAGATTCGGCCAGGCTCTTTGATTGGGCAGATCCACAGGCGGCCCGGGCAGCGGTCGATGCGCAGCTTGGCGATGTTCAAGGATCGGTCGCGATGGCTCGGCGAGGGCGGGCATTGGTCGAGTTGCGGTGCTTGTGGGCGCATCGGGTCGATGCGATGGTCCAATGGCTGAGCCCTGCTGATCGTTTGGGGGTCGGGTGATTGTTGGTTTTATCCCGGTGGGGTATGAGGTGAGGCGTGGTGGTGTTCGCCCATGGTGAGGGTTGCCGGGTCAAAGGGGTCGGGGACATCATCGAGGTGGATTGCGTGTTCGAGTGTAAACCGCCCGACTTGTGTACGGCGAAGTGCGGTGAGCATTCCACCTGCGCCGAGTTTTGCGCCGATATCTCGTCCTAGGGAGCGGATGTAGGTTCCCTTGCCACAGACCACATGAATGTTCAGTATTGGCCAGTCGTAGGAAATGATTTTGATCGAGTCGATTCGCACCGGGCGCAGGTCGAGGGTGACTTCTTTTCCTTTGCGTGCCAGTGCGTAGGCGCGTTGTCCATTGACTTTGATCGCGGAGTATGGCGGCGGTCTTTGCATCACCTCGCCGACCCATGCGGCGCATGCGTGCTCGATTTGGGAATGGGTCGGGATGGTCTTTGGGATGGTGGGCGTCTTTTCGCCTTCGAGATCATCGGTTGTTGAGGTCTGTGAGAGATCGATTGTCGTGATGTATCCCTTGGTGCCTTCCATGATTTGGTTGCACATTTTGGTTGCTTTTCCGATGAGCACCACCAGGACTCCGGTGGCGAGTGGGTCAAGCGTTCCGCCGTGCCCGACTTTGACTCGTTTGGGTGCCCCGCCTGCTTTGAGTCTTGCTCGTACGATGGAGCATACATTCATGGAGGTCAAGTGCAAAGGTTTATCGACCACAAGAATCCCCATGATCGGTTTGTCTGGCTCGCTGGTCATGCATCAAGTGTAGGTTCGAGGCGTGCCGAGCGGGCAGATCGCGATGGATGGGGCCGAGCATGGAGAAGCTGCTTGGGGTTACGCCGATGCCGATTGTGATGCGTGTGATGTGTTGGCCTGGTGGACTGAGTGCTCGACCCATGAATGTCCGATCGGCACGCCCAGAAGGGCCCCCATTGACCATGCGATCGGCGAGACGATCAGGTACCCTTGCAAATCGCCATGGACAACCAGTCCGAGCAGGTTGTCAGGGCCGGGCTTGATGATCCCGATTATTGGTGCGAGAACACCAGCGAGCATCACCCCGATGATGATCGGTGCCAAGGGGGTTGGTGTGTCTTTGGTGTTGGTATTGCGCACGGTGTTGGCGACGAGGGCCCCCGCGGTGCCTGCGAGTATCCCGGCGCCAAACCCAACGCCGACCGCCTGTCCTGGCAGATCGGTTTGTCCAAAGAGCTGGGCAAAGATCAATCCGGCGATCGTCCCGGCGATCAACGAGGCTATCCCTTCGCGTTTGGTGAGTGAATCTTTGATGTATTTCGTATCGAACCGCGAGATTTCATCATGCTGATCCGATTCTGAGCCTTTGGAGGGGCTGGTCATGAAGATCAGGGCGACAAGCATGCTGATGGAAATGATGAGCCCCTCGCTGCTGAGTTTGAGCAATGTCCCTGTTTCGGGGGTCATGCGATAGATTTCGCCGAGTCGCCCTGAGGTCCAGGCGACCCATCCAAGCACAAAGGCCATATTGAGGAGTCCCTCACGCCGATCGACGAGGCGTCCGATCGTGATGCCCATCGCCAAGGTCAATCCGAGCACCATTATCAGTGCCAGGGCACCCGATGCGATCGACGCGCCGGTCAGGAAGGTCGTGTGGTGGGTTCCGTCAGCTCCGACGACGCTGCTGGCGATCATTGCGCATATGGGGCCAAGAACACAAAGCGAGAGTGCGCGGGCGATCCATTGTTTAGCAATTTGCGTCAGGGCATGGGTCATGTTCATATCATCGACCCAAAACATGCCCAGGGCAAGTCAAAGCCTTGTAGATCGAGTACCATCATGCCATGAGCGATCAAAAAAGAGCCAATGAAGCCCCCAGTGTCCGCGAGCCTTCTGTCATGCTCACGGATATCACCTCTGATCTGATTTGGCCAAGGATTCTGCGGGCACCTGCTTTGGCGCTTTCACCATCACGGGTTATGACGGGGTCGGTCTGCGCTTTTCTTCTCTCGATCATCTTCCAGATTGCGACGATCTTCAAACCAGGTGAGGGGGAGGCTGTCCAAGGTGTCTATGCCGAGCTTTTGGGTGTGTTGGGCGGGTTCAGCTCGGCTTTGGGTTTGCTTGTTGAGTCAGTCCTGAAGCTCAACCCTGTGGGATTCGCTGAGAGTATCGGGCTCGTTGCGTTGCTTATTCGTGATGCCGTGATGGAAACTCCGATGATTTCTCTGCTTGTCGGGCTTCCGCTTATTGCGATTCTTTCGATTGCAGGGGGTGCGATCGCCCGTTCGAGTGCGATCGAGTTTTCGACCGGGCGATTTGCATCGAGTGATGACGCGCTTGGTTTTACTCTTCGTCGGGCTCGCCATTTTGTTGGGGCGGTCGTTGGTCCGATCATTGCCTGCACGCTTCTCTTTTTGCTCATTGCGATCGGTGGGCTGCTTTTGAGTGTTCCGGTGCTCGATGTGCTGGGTTCGATTCTTTATCTTCCCGCTTTGATTTTGGGGGGGTTGGCCACGGTTGTGTTGATGCTTCATGTGCTGGCTATGCCGATGATTGTCCCCGCGCTGGCGGTCGAAGGCACGGATGCTTTTGATGCCATTCAACGCGCGTATGCCTATGTCATTGCCAAACCATTGCGTTATCTGATTTATGCGGTGTTGTTGTTGGTTTTGGGGATTGTGAGCGCTGCGGTCTTTACGATGATCGCTCAGGGGTCGATCGAGATGACCAACTGGGCTGCTTCGTTCTTTGCATCGGATTCAACGAGCCGGGTGCTCACCAACGAAGGTGAGATGGGGGCCACCAAGTCCACTGCTCATGCGATCATCAGCATCTGGCATGCCATTGTCGAGCTCATCGCTGCAGGGTATGTTATCTCGCTCTTTTTCACCAGCTCGACCTTGCTCTATCTTGTGACCCGCCGAGTTTGCGATGGGCAGGGGATGAACGAACTCTGGGATGCCTAGGGCGTGTCTGACGGCTCAAAGACATCCCATCGGGTGCCACGACTCGCCGTCTTGGGCGCAGTCGTGCTTTAGTTTTTCCGCCATCAAAGAACACGACTGCGCCCTTCGGGCGAGTCGTGGCACCCAGATGCAGATTGATAAACGAGCCCTCAGACACGACCGAGGTCGTGTCTGAGGGTGCCTGTGTTTTTGGGTGGAGTGGGCGCGGGCCTTCGGTGTTTGGCTTTGGCTTTGGCTTGGTGGGTGCGGGGTCGGTCGGGGTCGGTCGGGGGGATCAGTCCAGGCGTTTATCTCTTGAGAGCTCGGCGTAGGCGTTGTGGGCATGGATGGACTCGAAGTTTTCGGAGCTGATGTCGTATTGGACGACACGATCGTCTTGGT
>WFPK01000045.1 GCA_015487555.1 Phycisphaerales bacterium | reverse complement strand
TCGCGATGGGCGATATCAAGCTCGCCCATTCGGTCTTCGCGATGCCCTTTGCGATCCTGGGCGCGTTTCTTGTTGCCCCGCACCTTGGCGATGCGCCCGAGCATGGGATCGACTGGAGCAGGTTTGGCGGGATGCTCGTGCTGATTGTGGTCTGCATGGTCTTTGCGCGAAACTGGGCGATGCTCGTCAACCGGGTGGCCGATGCCAAAATCGACGCAGCCAACCCGCGGACAGCCCGGCGGGCGTTTGCATCGGGCGCACTGAGCAAGCGCGATGGATACCTGCTGCTCGGGTTCAACGCGATCGCATTTCTGATCGCCTGCAGCGTGTTCGGGTTCCTCTTTGGTAACTGGTGGCCCAGCATTCTGGGCATCCCCGTGCTGATCTGGATCGGGTTCTATTCATTCACCAAACGCTTTACCTGGCTCTGCCACCTGTTCCTCGGCGGGGCGCTCGCTGCATCACCGATCGCAGCTGCCGTCGCGGTCGGGCCTGAGCACATCGCCTCTGCACCCGCGATCTTCCCCATCGCTGCGATGGTGCTGTGCTGGGTCGGCGGGTTTGACATTATCTACGCCTTGCAGGACCTCGATTACGACCAGGAGGTCGGATTGTCGTCGATCCCGTCACGGTTTGGGTGGAAACGAGCTGCGTGGCTCAGCCGGGGGCTTCATGTGCTGGCGGTCGGTGCGTTGATCGTCGCGTTGAATCTCGAACCCCGGTTCGGGGTGCTTTTCGGGACGGCGATTGGGCTGGTGGGGGTGATTTTGGTCTATGAACATGCGATTCTCGCCAGGCGAGGCAAGGCTGGTATTCCGATGGCGTTTTTTACGCTCAACGGGATCGTCTCGGTTGTGCTCGGGCTCGCAGGTGTGATTGATCTGCTGGTGTAGAAGCCGATGCCTGGGCATGGTTTTTGTATTTTCAGATTTTTCTGAAATCTTATAGACAATCCTGTTGCAGGTGCGCATAGTTTTGCATGGCACGCAACTCCAAAGCATCAAGCACCCCAGCGGTCAAAGCCCAGCTCGTCGAAGCCCAGGATCGGTTCATTGCTTCGTGGGGGCGGATGGGGTCGGTCTGGGGCATCAGCCGAACGATGGCCGAGGTCCATGCCCTGCTCTACATCACCGGCAAGCCCATGTGCACCGACGAGATCATGGATCGGCTTCGGGTCTCGCGGGGCAATGTGTCCATGTCCGTCCGCTCATTGCTCGAATGGGCGGTGATCGAGAAGGTTCGACTGCCCGGCGATCGCAAGGAGTATTTCCAGGCTGAGCAGGATGTCTGGTCGATGCTCCGGGCCATCGCAAGAGAACGGATCAAGCGTGAGGTGGACCCACTGCTCGATGCGCTCGACGAGATCGGCGAGCTTGCGCCGCAGATCGGATCACACTCACCCGAAGATGTCGTCGCACTCCAGCGGCGACTCGATGGCGTCCGCGAAGGATTCGGGCTCATCACCACGCTGACCCACAAGTTCGCAGGCCCACGCGGGGCAGGATTACAAACCGCTGCCAAGCTGCTGGCCAAAGCACCTGTTGGGCGCATCGGCCGCAGCACCAAGCACCTCAAATCACGCACGGGGGCCCGCCCATGACCTTGCCTGCCCACTCTTCGCCAGAACCCATGCTGAGCTGCGCGATCGAGCCTTGCGCGCGTATCGGGCTCGATGAGCACCTCGTCATCCGCTGGCGGGTCGCTCGCGCAGCCTTGGGCAAAACGGCTCCGACGGGTACCAGCCCGATCGTGCATATCGAGTTCAGGCTCTCGCCTGCGCTCGAGCTCGCATGGGTGCTCATCGACCCCGAGCACCAGACCAAGCGCCTCATCGAACCCAAAGCCGATCCGGGCCCAGTCCAGATCATCAGCTCGCCCACAAGCATCGTGGTCGAATCGCCACACCTGTGCGCCCATCTCTGTATATCCGATCAAGGGGTTGCCGAGTTGGTGTATGTCCGCACCGATATCTTCGCCCAGCTTGATATCCCCGGCGGGCGCTACGAGCCGATGGGATGCACGCTGGGTGCTGTTGGCGTGTGAAGAAGATTGGCTGATTCTCGGCATAAAAAACCCGCCACGCGGGCGGGTTGGGGGGCTTTGTTGGTGCTTTGGTTTAGGCCGTGTCTGACGGCTCAAGAATATCCTATCGGGTGCCACTACTCGCCGTCTTCGGCGCAGTAGTGCTGTGGTTTTTTCGCCATCAAAGAGCACTACTGCGCCCTTCGGGCGAGTAGTGGCACCCAGATTTGGATTGAAAAACGAGCCGTCAGACACAACCTAGCTCTTGCGGAGCATGACCCAGCCGATGACGCCGAAGATGATGATGACGCCTGCGCCGCCGCCTGCGATCATGTAGAGCATATTGGTATCGACCTTGCCCAAGATCTGCTGCGACCCGCCGGTCATGCCCAGGACCATGACAGCCAGGGCAAGCATGAGCAAGAGCACCATGCCCAGCGCGATCCCGCCGAACAATCCTGATGCGGGCCCATCGTAGGGCTCTGCCCCAGCCATGGGCATCATTCCGGGTGCTGCTGCGGGTGCGAACTCGGACTCTGCCGGCGTGGTGCCTTCGAAGAGTGCGCCTGCGACTGATCCGCCAAAGCCGGTATCGCTGATCGCGCTGCCGCCTTGTGAGGCGCCGGGTTGGGAGTCGGCTGCCAGGTCATCGAGCAGGTTGCCGCCCAGCGAGGTGTCGTCGGGTTCGAAGGCCAGTTGTGCGAGCCCTGAGCCCGATGCGCCTGCGTCCATGTTGAATCCTGAGCCGCCGAGCCCGCCGCCTGAGACGAGCGTGTCGGCGTTGGCATCGACCTCGTTGCCATCTTCGGGCTCGAAGATCGAAACGCCGGTGCCTTCGCTGCTCGATTCGAGTGCGAACGCTGAAGCGCTGCCCGTCGAGCTCAGCGAGATCGGCTCGACCCCGGTGTCTGCGAGTGTGATGTCCTCATCGCCATCGCCTTCACCTGCGAGCAGATCGACCTGCTCGACCTTGAACATGAGTTTCTCCCGATCGCGGAACTCTTGAAGCTGACCCGACTCGGCCAATGACTGGACCTCAGCTTGGTCCATGCCCAGCTTGGCTGCTGCTTCGTCGAGTGTGTAGAACATCTTGGCCATCGTTTGGTCTCCGAGTGATCGAATATCTGTTTGCCCCGCCCACCGGGGTGGTACTGGCCGGGGTGGTATTGGCTCCAGACGCAGAAATCGCCTGAGTGGAAGGATAGCCCACCTATACCCCTCGGGGTACCCGGCGTCCACCACCTCGTACGCACCCCAAAGCCCTGCGGTTTCGCGAATTG
>WFPK01000044.1 GCA_015487555.1 Phycisphaerales bacterium | reverse complement strand
TCGGCGGTGGGATCGAACCCGGCGTAGATCTTCCGCGTGCCGGTCCCGAGGTGCTTGGCGAGCCCATCCTTGTCGGTGCAGTCCTTGAGGAGCCCGCGCCATTCGAGTTCGTTGATGAGGTCAATCGTCTGTGATTGGGTGTCGGTCATGGTCAGAGAGGATAGGACGACCGAGCGGTGCCTGACTCCAAGATCACGCGGTATTTGGTGGCCCGGCTCGGCGAGCCGGGGCACCGGGGAGTTCACTTACGGCAGCCTGGGTTCGAGCATCCATTCTGAATGGGTCGCCTGATCGGCCCAGTGCTGCATGTCGTTGAACTCTTCCCATCCCCACTGCTCGGCGTGTCCATCGAGCATCCCGGCGATGCCCTGGCCGTTGTATCGCAGCGAGACTCGGCCGGCGTTGCGCTCGGGGACCTCGGCGTGCTCGTTGTAGGTGGTCTCCCACTGACGCCCAGCGGTCGAATACAAATACGGCGGCTTGACGATGAATGAGCCTTCGACCACGCCATACCCGGGAAGGAAGGTCGGGCTGGCAAGGTCATGGGCGGATGCAAAGACCATCAGGTTGCTGGGTCGGCGGGCTGCGAATATCTTCGTGAGATGGAAATCGCCAAAGACTCGTCGCCCGGTATCACTAAAGGGGATCGGATCGCCCGGTGCCCCGCCGCCGACGAAGTAGGAGTTGAGCCCGAACGACGGATAGAGGCTGATCACATAGCGCAACGCATGATCGGCTGCGGAGTTTGTCGGCGCCTCCATGCCCTCAGCGAGCATATCAATCACGCGTGAATCCTGATAGAGCGCATCAAAGTTGCCATCGAAGTAGGAGATCAATCGCCAGGGATACCGTGAGCCGATGATTTGGCCGAGGGGCTCGCCGTTGAAATCTCGTGGGTCGGTGTGGCGTGCGACCATTCGATTCCAGATGGTTGCATCGGGGAACCCGGTGAGGAGTTTTCCACGGTTGTCGTCGGCGTACATGGTGTAGGCGAGCATGAGCTGGCGCATGCCGGATTGCTCGCGCACCGCCTTGGCCGCCAGCCTCGCATGCCCAAGTGCGGGCAGGAGTATCCCGATGAGCATCGCGATGATCGCAATCACGACGAGCAGTTCGATGAGTGTGAATCCAAACCTTCCAAAGCGCGATATCGGATGTTGTTTCTCCCGCTTCATGTCTCACCAGCCTTTCTTTTACTGAGGCCCATTGTTTTTTCTGTCTTATTGAGACTGAGTATCAATTATTTGCCTATTATCTTTCGCCAACTGCGACCTGTTCTCAACTATAGGCCTATACTTTGCTGTAGAACAGGCCATTTTCCTGAATCACAGAAAGAAGAGGAAAGCATCCCTTGATTTGAAAAGGAGCGCACCATGGACTTCAAAGCGGCCACAACCTGGTTTTTGGCGGGGCTGATCGTGAGTGTGGGCGGCGCGTGCTGGGCCCAGATGATCGAAGTCGATTACAGCACCCCGACGCTCGATCGGTGGAACTACCCGTTCAACGGCTCGCCCGGTTCACGACTCTCGGCATCAACCTTCGGCGTCGTCGAAAACCCCGGATTCGATGACCACGATGCGCAGCTTGTCATCGGATTCGAGACACTCGGAGACATCCCCGCCGGGCTCGATCCATCCCAATACCGAGTCCTCTCGGCGACACTCACCATCACCAACACCACGGGCGATATCTTCCGGTACGACCCGAGCTACGACACACACGATACTTACCTGTTCCTCGATGACTCGCTCGATCCTGATCCGGGGCGTCCGATCCATCTCTGGGCGATGGGGTATCGCAACGGGTACGACCAATCAACCTGGGGCGAGTTCACCGCCTTTGGTGGAACACCAACGGTTGAGCCGGTGCAGGAATCTCGCCATGCCTTCGCGGCCTACTTCCCCGTCGATCAGACGCCGGTGGATATCTCGAACAACATCAAGTTCGAGTTCGATCCGACCCCAATCGCCATTGCGCAGACAGATGCGGTGTTGCCCGGTGCGCTTGTCCCCGCCGACACGACCTTTACCTTCGAGATGGGGCTGTGCGATCCGTTTGTTCGAGCGTACCTGGCGGAAGGATTATCACTCGGCGAGGTGCGTTTGACGGTGAGCTCGCTTCAGATCGCTGACGGCGGCACCGGCGGGGGCAGCGGCGACATCACCTACCCGTTCTGGTATACCCGCGAGAACCCGATCGCCCAAATCTTCGGGTACACCCCAACGCTGCACCTGCGCGTCCGGGTCGGATCGGCGGGCGATTACAACAGCGACGGCTCACTCAACTTCTTCGATGTTTCCGCGTTCCTCTCGGATCTAAGCGATGGCAATCTCGACGCAGACCTCAACGGGGACTGCTCGCTCAACTTCTTCGATATTTCCGAGTTCCTCTCGATATTCTCTGCGGGCTAACTGACCACACACCACACCCCCTGCTTTGTATATGCGGGGACAACACAATAGGAGAACACCCATGACCGGTATGACCAGCTTTTCCCTGACTACACTGGCACTCGCTGCTTCGGTTTCACTGGCAGGCGTCACCCCTTTCACCGAGACCTTTGAAACTGGTGACAACAACTGGCTGATGGGCACATTCGATGCCCCGACATACAACGCAGCGGGCGCACTCGATGGCAGCGCGTATATCTCATCGGCTGCCGATCTCAACAGCGCAGGCCCATTCGGGCTCAGCGTGTTCCGAGGCGAAGATCACTTCGACGCATCGGGCGACGCCTTCGTAGGCAACTACCTCACCAGCGGGATCACGCAAATCAGCTTTGACTTCCGCCACGATGCCGGGATTGATCTCAATGTCGCGCTGCGGGTTGCCGGGTCGAACAACTTCCCAGGATTCGGCGTCGAGCTCCCCGAGTTTGTCGCATCGGGGCAATGGGTGACGCTTTCGTTTGATCTGGATTTCTTCAACCCCTTGTTGACCCTCGAAGGACCTCCCACGCTGGATTTTTACAACTCGGTGATGGAAGCGGTCGGCAATCTTCAGGTCTCGGTTGAGCGTCCTGACGGGCTTGATACGCCTTTGGTTGTGGGGTTTGATCTTGATAATGTGTCGATCATCCCCTCGCCGTCATCGCTGGCTTTGCTCTCGCTCGGCGGGTTGCTTGCGACTCGACGAAGACGATAACGGTTTTCTCTCTTCTTTTCTACTCTTGTCCCTCTCCGCCCAAGGCCCGGCTGCTCTCGAGCGTCGGGCCTTGGGCCTTATGGAGTGCGTGTCTGCCGACTTATATTTGCCGCAAACTCTCCTTCCCCGCAGGCGCGGGGGAGGAGAAAACAGAGCTTCAGACGAGGCTGAGCCGAGCACGAGCGACTTTGATCGCTTGGGGGTTCTGGTCGCATCCGCAATACGCCCGATCGAGCTCCTTGGCAGCGACGAGTGTCGTCCCCGACCCGCAGCACGGGTCGTAGACCAACCCGCCCGGCGGACAGCATGCACCGATGAGCAACTTGAGCAAGGCGAGGGGTTTTTGTGTCGGATACCCCACCCGTTCGTCGGCCATGTTGTTGAGTGTCGGGATATCGAGCACATCGGTGGCTTTTTTGAGCTGCCCCTTCATCCGATTGCTCGTCGCGGGCACCATCGGCGGGTCAAAGAAATACCGATCCGGGTCGATGCAGTAGAACAGGATGTCATCGTGCTTGCGCGCGAATCGGCGAGGCGATGACCCGCCGAGCCCGTAGCGCCAGATGAGGTGGTTGACGAATCGGTCTTCGCCGAGAAGCTCATCAAGCAGCACCCGGACACGATGCGAAGTCCGCCAATCGACATGGATCAACATCGACCCGGTGTGTTTGATCTTGGAGATGGTTGCTTCGATCCCGTCACGGAACCACGCGACCCAATCGTCGGTCGTCGCCCATGAATCCTGATACGACCCAGCGTCGCCCGCTTGGGTCTTGCCTGTGTTGAAGGGGGGGTCGATGTAAAAAAGATCAACCGAAGCATCGCTCAGGCGATGCACATGGTCGATCCAGTCTTGTTGTTCGATGGGCTGATTCACACCGGCTTGACGGGCGAGCGCCCGACGGAGTAGTAATGGAACCCAAGCTCGCCGAGATGCTGACGGCGGTAGAGATTCCGCCCATCGAAGATGACCTTGCCCTTCATCACGCTGGCGAGGCGCTCGAAGTCCGGGCTCTTGAACTCGGCCCAGTCGGTCGAGATTACCAGAGCGTCGGCATCCTTGCAGCATTCGTACATGTCGTCGATGATGGTGATGGTGTCGCCCATCTCCTTGGAAACATTCGCTGCAGCGACCGGGTCGAACCCGGTGCAGGTCGCGCCGTGTCCGAGCGCCTTGCGGACGAGGGTCAGCGCGGGGGCTTTGCGGATATCGTCGGTGCGCGGTTTGAAGGCCAGCCCCCAGAAGGCGATCTTTTTGCCCTGTAAGCCTGATTCGCCTCCGAAGTGGCTGAGGATTTTGTTGAAGAAGAGGTTGCGTTGGCGTTCGTTTGTGCCATGGACTGCGTTAGAAACCTGCGTGGTGACGCCTGCTTTGTCGCCCATCATGATGCAGGCGAGTGTGTCTTTGGGGAAACACGACCCGCCATAGCCTAGGCCCGGATGGAGGAAGGCGTGCCCGATGCGTGAGTCCGAGCACATGCCCTCGCGGACGCGGTTGATGTTGGCGCCGTAGGCTTCGCAAAGGTTGGCCATCTCGTTGATGAAGGAGATTTTGGTCGCCAGGAAGTTGTTCGATGCGTACTTGACCATCTCGGCACTGAGCACATCCATCACAAAGATCGGGTGCCCGTTGCGGACGAATGGATCGTACAGGTCGCGGAAGGTTTCGCCGACCTCGTCGCACTCGACGCCGACGACAACGCGATCGGGCTTGTTGAAATCAGTGACGGCGTCGCCCTCTTTGAGGAACTCAGGATTATCTGCGACATGGAAGGGGATGTCGCCGACGATCTCTTTGATGCGATCGCGCACGCGGAAGGTCGTGCCAACGGGCACGGTGGACTTGACGACGATGATTTTGGGTTTGGCATCGTGGCCGAGCTCTTTGATGGCATGCCCGATATCGTCCGCTGCCTCGTCGATGAAGGTCATGTCGGTATGTCCCTTGTCATCCGAAGGCGTGCCGACACAGATGAAGATCATCTCGGCAGTCTGATAGGCATGCTTCTTGTCGAGGGTGTAGGTCAGCCGACCCGACTGACGGTTCTTAATCATCAGATCGGTGAGCCCGGGCTCATAGATCGGGCAGATATCCGCTTCGAGCTTGGCGATTTTATCCGGGTCTACATCGAGGCAGATGACATCGTTGCCTGAGTTGGCAAAGCAAACTCCGGTGACGAGCCCGACATATCCTGTTCCGACCATGGTGAGATGCATGGGTATTGTTCCTCTTAATTCCAATAGAAATAGACACCGAGTGTAGCCCGCTGGGGATGATTTGGCACTATCCTTCACTGAGATGGATTCCCCCTCATCATGAGACTCAGGGGACAACCGTCACTATCATTCCCGAAAGAGGTTTCGGCTCGTTGACCATCGAGCATCTTCAACTTTTCCAGCATCCGGAGAGAAACACCGATGAGTGCCACCGCCATGCCTAATAAACCGTCCAGACAGCAAAAACTCGAAGCAAAGGCTGCGAAAAAGGCGGCCCAGTCCGGTGCCTGGTCGGCATCGAATACCAATATCCACGAGCTCTACCAGCTCTCCGTCCAGAATGTCGAAGCCGAGATCGACTTCATCGACGAGACCTTCGAGCAAATCCGTGGGCGAAAGGCCATCACCCTCCGCGAAGATTTCTGTGGCACAGGCAACACCTCCGCCGAATGGGTCCGCCGTCGTCCAACCAACACCGCCATCGGGCTCGATCTCGACCAACCCACCCTCGACTACGGCATCGAGGCCCATGTCCTCAAGCTCGATATGGATGCCCAGAAGCGCATCTCACTGCTCAATCGCAATGTCCTGACCCCGGGCGACGCTTCGGGCATGGATTGTGTGCTGGCGATGAACTTCAGCTACTGGCTCTTCAAGACCCGCGACGAGCTTCGCAGCTATTTCCAGGGAGTGCGCGAAAGCCTCGGCCCCGACGGAGTTTTCTTCCTCGATCACTATGGCGGGTCCGAAGCGATGCTCGAAGCAAAGGAAAAGAAGAAAATCGACGACGGGCCCGGGCGTGTGTTTACCTATATCTGGGAACAAAAACACTTCAACCCGATCACCGGCGAGATGGAATGCCGAATCCATTTCAAGTTCCCCGATAAAACCAAAATCAAGGACGCGTTTGTCTACCACTGGCGACTCTGGTCATTGCCCGAAATCCGCGAGCTGCTCAGCGAAGCCGGGTTCGCCAATGTCGTCGTCTACTGGGAAGGCGAAGACGAAGACGACGAGGGCGAAGGCAACGGCGAGTACGAACCGACACTCGAAGGCACCGCGGACCCGGCGTTCATCTCCTACATTGTCGCGTACGACTGATTCACATCTCCTCGACGGGAAATCCACCATATGCAAGGCGTACTCGACATCCCACAAGAACTCAGCGTGCTCGAGGAACTGATCTTTGATTCGTTGCCTCGGGTTGAAACGGTCTTTGCCGGCCAGCTCGTGTCCGATCTGCCTCCGGTGGATCAGATGTGCTCGTACATCGAACGCTACCGAGGCAAGATGCTCCGCCCGACGCTGGCGCTGCTGTGCGGCGTCACGGCCAACCCGGAGATCGACCAACTCCTCGACGATAAGGCATTCGGTCAACTCATCACCCATTCCCACATTATCTCTGGCGCGGTCTGCGAGATGGTCCATATGGCGACCCTCGTCCACGATGATGTCCTCGACGAAGCTGAGATTCGCAGGCGAGGGCAGACGATCAACATGCTCAAGGGCAACGAGATTTCCGTGATCCTCGGGGACTACCTCATCGCCTCGGCGTACGAACTCTGCTCGTCGCTCAACTCGCCCGTCCCGTCCCAGATCGTCGGCAACGCCTCGGCGGTCATGTGCACCGGCGAACTCCTCCAGCTCCACAACCGCGAGAACCTCTCGCTCGACGAAGCAACCTACATCGAAATCCTCGAACGCAAAACCGCTGCCCTGATCGGCGCAGCCTGCGAGCTGGGCGCGCTGGCAACCCTCGGGTTCGACCAGTCCATCCACCCCACCACGCTGGCGCTCAAGGGCTTCGGGCAGTACCTCGGCATCGCCTTCCAGATCCAAGACGATGTGCTCGATCTGCTGGGCACCGAAGAAACCGTCGGCAAGTCCGTCGGCAAAGACCTCGAAAAAGGCAAGCTCACCTTCCCGGTCATCCACCACCTCGAAAAGACCGGCGTGATGGACGGCACCCGCTCATTGATGCTCCTTCAGAAGGCTGCTTCGGGTGATTCTTCGGTCTTCCCCGAAATCACCGAGGCGATCAAATCCACCGGCTCAGTCCAGGCAACCCAAGAGCTCGCCGAGTCCTATGTGCGACAAGCCAAGGACGCACTCGCCGATTTGCCCGCATCGGCTGGGCGTTCCATGCTCGAACTCATCGCCGACGCGGTGATTCAACGCTCGTACTAAGGACCACGCATGCCCAGACGCGCCTTCAAGTTCTATCAGCGCAAGCGGGTGGTCAACATCAATGTCAATGTCTTCGTCGCCGGGTTGCTCTCGATCGCGCTGGCCAAATACCCTGTCATGCTCGTCTCGGCCATGATCGGGCATGAACACAAGTTCATCATCTCCATCGCGGCCTATGTCATCGACACCACCATTGATGTCGTCTTATACTTCGGGCTCCACTGGATCGCCAACCACTGGCGTCCACTGAAAGAAACCCACATCGTCGACAAGCTCACCACCCCCGCCGAATCGCGCACACGCAACTTCCTTGTCGATGTCGGCAAAGTGCAGGCCGAGCGCTTTGCACTCGTCCCGATCTTCGCGTGCATCGCCATCGGGGGCATGTGGTCGCTCCAGCACTTTGCAAGCGTCCAACCCAAGTGGGCCTTTGTCATCGCATTCATCGTCGCCATGATCTTCACCCGCATCATCCACACCATCTGGGGCTACCACAGCGGCACCTTCAAAGACCACGATCGTGCGCCAAATACGGGTGATACGCAATCCAACGCCAACGCCAACGGAGACTAAAACGAACCATGTGCGGCATCGCGGGCATCATCAAAATCCACGACCCCAACGACGGCCCCCCACCCCCGCCTTTGGAGGCGATCCCCGAAGCATGGCTCGATATCCTCGACGAATCCATCAAACACCGAGGCCCCGACGGGCAAGGCCGATTCCGCGATCGTGCTGTCCGCGATGACGGCACCATCGTCGATGTCGCCCTCGTGCATCGTCGCCTGAGCATCATCGACCACCAAGGCGGGCACCAACCGATGGTCCACGACGGCGATCGGCTCCGCCCAGATTTGACCTACCAGCCCGGCGAAACGCCGATCATTGCCAGCGAGATCGAACCGAATAAACCAATCGTCGCCGTCGTCTTCAACGGCTGCATCTACAACCACCGGGAGTTGCGGGCCGAGCTTGAAGCGGCTGGGCATGTGTTCGAGACGGATCATTCGGATACGGAGGTGCTGGTGCATGGGTGGCGGGAATGGGAACTGCCCATCATCGACCGACTCGATGGCATGTATGCTGCGTTGGTCTGGGATGGCACGAGTGGGCAGATCGCCTATGGAAATGACTGGTCTGGGGAGAAGCCGTGCTACCAGAGTGCGCTTGGGCCAAAGAACTGTCGTGTTTTCAGCAACGCACTCCCCGGCACCGCAAATCTCACGCATACAACGGTCGATGCACCCGAAATGATCTATCTCCCCGGCTTTGAGAGCTGGGTACAAAACGGATCCGACTGGGTGCCCGCACTCCCGGCGTATGGCGCATCGCCTCGCCATTGGAGCATTTGCCCTGAGACTCCCTTGCGAGGAGCAGAACCACGCGATCCAAGGTACGCAAGTTCATTGATGCGTTCTGCCAAGCTTCGCTGCAAGCTTCCCCAGCGTGACCCATCAAGTAGCCAGTCATTCCATTCCATCATTGAATACGCCATCACTTCTCGGCTCGAAGCCGATGTCCCCATCGGCGTGTTCCTCTCGGGCGGCATCGACTCCGCATTCATCGCCGCCATCGCTCATCAACACCGCCCGGACATCAAGACCTTCACCGTCCGCATGCCGGACAAGCGATACGACGAATCAGAAGCCGCTCAACAAACCGCCAAAGAGATCGGCACCGATCACACCACACTCGATTGCGAAGCCAACCCCGCAACCGATCTCATCATGCTCATCGAGCAACTTGGTCTCCCCTTCGGCGATAGCTCATTGCTCCCGACCTACTGGGTTTCCAAAGCCGCCAAAGAACACATCAAAGTCGCCCTCTCCGGCGACGGCGGCGACGAACTCTTTGGTGGATACCGCAGACACACCATCGCACCGATGCTCAACCGCTGGCATCATCTGCTCAAACTGATTCCAACCTCACTGCTCGATCAACGCCAACCCGGCAACCGATCGACCTACCTCGCCCGGCTTGCAACCGCTGCCCGCTACGGCGGCTACTCCGAACTCCTCGCCATCTTCCCAACGCCTGATCTTCGGCGATTGATCCCGTCGATCGAAGGCGAATCCACCGGCTCCGACCGATTCTATCGAATCGATGATCCGCTCCGCGAAGACTTCACGAACTACCTCCCCGACGACCTCCTCCGAAAGACCGACACCGCATCTATGGCAGTCGGCCTAGAAGTCCGCGCCCCATTTCTCGCCCGCGATCTCATCGAAGCCGCGATGCGAACCCCGCTCGACATCCTCATGCCCAACGGCCAGCGCAAAGGGCTGCTCAAACAAGTCGCCCGCCAATACCTCCCCGACCACATCGTCGATCGCCCCAAGCAGGGCTTCGCCATCCCCGTCGGCGAGTGGTTCCGCACAGACTATGGCGACATGCGCCAACTCCTCTACGATCACCTCGAATCAAACGATCCGTTCCCCGGCTTGGCCGATGCAGGGGTCAAAATTAATATGAAGTTTGTGAACCAGATGCTCCGCGAGCATGATGCCGCAGGGGAGAAATCAATCAACCCTTGGCACGGGCGCGATCATTCCCAACGGCTCTACATGCTGCTGGTGCTCTCGATCTGGAGCAAATGGCTCGATCGGGTACAACAAAACGAATAGCCATTCCCCGGTGGCCCGGTTCGCCGAACCGGGTCTTGGGAAAGGGCGCATAAAAAACCCGGTTCGGTGAACCGGGTTTGGGGATGGGGTACATAAAAAGCCCGGTTCGGCGAACCGGGCCACCAAAGACACTCAACCCTGGGCGACATTCCCGTCGAGGTGGACATCCATTTGGGGATATGGAATCCCGATCTCTGCGTTATCGAGGGCGTACTTCACATCGCGGGTGAGCTGGTCAGAGACCGCCCAGAAGTCGGCTGCATTGACCCACACACGGACGGACCAATCGATCGACGAGCCGCCGAGCCCGGTGAGCACTGCTGCGGGTTCGGGGTCTTGGAGGACGCCGGTGCATGCTTTGGCAGCTGCGAGCAACACCTCGCGGGTCTTGTCGATGTCGGCGCCGTAGTCTGTCCCGACCGCAACTGCAACTCGGCGTGTGTCATGGTGAGAGACATTTTCGATGGTGCCGCCGAAGATCGAGCCGTTGGGAACGATGATGCGTCGGTTGTCCGGGGTGTCGAAAGTGGTGGTGAAGAGCCCGATCTCGATGACCTTGCCAGTGGTTCCGCCTGCGTTGGCGACATCGCCGACCTTGAATGGGCGGAAGAAAAGGAGCATCACGCCGGCAGCGACATTGCCGAGCATGCCTGACATCGCCATGCCGATGGCAAAGCCGACCGCCGCAAGAATAGCAGCAAAGCTGGTGACCTCGACCCCGAGTGTTCCCAGAATCGCGATCCCACCTATAACGAGGACGAGGTAGCGGAACATGTTGCCGAGGAACCGTGCAAGGGTTTCTTCGACTTTGGCTTTTCGGCAGGCCTTGGTGGTCACTCCCCGAGCCCATCCGGCGATGAACACCACCGCAAGAATAAGAACGATGGCCAGGAGTACTGGCTGACCGATGACATTCCACGCGAGGATCCATGTATCCCCGCTCATATCGCCGCTGGTAATTCTGGAGACGAGATCGCCAAATCCCGGCTCAGTTGTAGCCTGTGCAACGGCTGCCTCTGCTTGTCCTCGCGCGTTTTCTACATCTTGAAACATGTCACTTCCTCTTCATTTTTTGGTATTCTACAACCGTCCCCGCGGATTCTATCCCCAAGCACAAGCTGCAATGGGGAGTTGAGGACGAAGAAATGGGGTTCTTCCCCCCTCCCGCATCATCTGGGGATGCCTGCTTGGGCTCTGTTTGCGAATTGTGTCCGGATATGGCATACTTTCGATATGGGTAGCCGAATCTTGTCATCCCAAGAACTTCCTGAATAGGATTGTGGAGCTGCGGGAAAAATCGCCGAAAGTAGATAGGTGAGTCACTCAGAAACGCCATCCTGTTCTTCTCGATGTCCATCGGCACTCGATCGGTCGCAGCTGAGCCGTCGCTCGGTGCTTGATCTTGTTGCCAAGGCGGGGATTGCCAGCGTTGCCCTTGGTGCAGTTGCTTCGCTTGGCGGATGCAACTCGGCCGCCCAGATGCGCAACAAGAAGCTCAACGGCTCGATCGGTTCACCGATTCCCAGCGACCCGGTTGCCCGCTCGCACACCCCTTCACCGATCGTTCCTTCGCGCATGCCTGCGATCTCAACACAGCTCCCGCTTTCTTCGATTCCTTCGTTTGTAATTGCACGGTCCAAATGGACGAGCGCTTCGCCCAAGCGTTGGCTTGCCGATTCGATGACGCGTATCGATCGGATCACGGTCCACCATGACGCGATCATGCCGGTGCCCTCGGGTTCGTATACCGATTCGCTTCGTCGGCTCAATCTTATCCGCAAGGGACACTTGAGCCGGGGGTGGGCGGATATTGGGTACCACTTTGCGATCGACCCCAACGGACGCATCTGGCAGGCCCGCCCGCTCGAGCTTCAGGGGGCGCATGTGAAATACAATAATCCGGGGAATCTGGGGATTGTGGTTTTTGGGAACTACGAGAAGATTCGTCCGACCCAGGCTTCACTTGAATCGATCAACAGGATCGTTGCGTATGCGATGGAGCGGTTCAATGTGCCACTCTCTGCGGTCAAGACGCATCAAGAACTCCGCAGCACTGCGTGCCCGGGTCGAAACCTGCAAGCCCAGATGAACATCACCCGGGCCCGAGGCGGGCAGTTGGCGTTGGCCGCTGCAAATATGTCCAACCATTCGCCGGATCATTCATAATCCCACCCTGCCGGAACGGCTCACTCGGCAGTGGTTTTATAGACGACCAGATAGCGCTAAGGGGCTCCGGGGTATTGGTTCCATTTGGCTTTGATTACCCCGGAAGCGAAGAGCTCGGGGTCGATGTGCTCGATCTGATCCCACTTCGCTGTGGCGGTCAAAATCAGGACGGGTTGGCCTGTCGTTTGGACAACCCCTTTGAGTGATTGTGGGTTTTCAAAATACTTGATCTGCCCGTTGGTATCCCAGCAGATGATGGCATCATCGAGTTGGCATATTCCTGTTTGCCCATTCCACCTTGGGTCGCTGAAGGTTTGTTTGGCGATGGTGAGGTCGCTCATCTGGCGATGAATATTGCGGGAATCAGCCTAAAGGCGCAGACGATGTGGGTGGGCCGGTAGAAGTGCCAGACGATGGGCGATCAGATGGATTCGAGTTTGACCTGCTGGGATTGAACTGCATCGGCGAAGATGGAAGACCCAACGCGGACAATATTGGCGCCTTCTTCGATGGCGACTTCGTAGTCGCTGCTCATGCCCATCGAGAGCAAGTTGAACTGTCCCTCGCCAACCCCCTCGCGGAGAAGATCATCGTAAAGGTCTCTACAGCGGGCAAAGTGTGGGCGGGCGTCTTCGGGTTTTTCACAGATGGGAGCCATGGTCATGAGCCCGCGGACACGGACATTGATCATCGTGTCGATCTGCTCGGCGATGGCGCCTGCTGCTGCGATCGGAACACCGAACTTAGACTCTTCGTTTGAAACATTGACCTGCAAAAGGACATCAATTGTCCGGTCGAGCTTGTTGGCGACCTGCTGAATCTCTTCTGCCAGGCGCAGGCTATCGACCGAGTGTACCACCCGAACGAGATCGGCAATCTTGCGCACCTTGTTGCGTTGGAGGTGTCCGATCATGTGCCAGCGAATCGGGGTTGATGGATCGAAGTTTGTGTGCTCGCCTGCAACTCTTGGGTGGCGTTTCATGCGATCGAACCATTCGTTGATCACACTGGCGCGTTGGGCAAGCTGTTGAACTTTGTTCTCGCCAAAGTCCCGATGCCCGAGCTCAATGAGCTCACGGATATCTTCGGGCTCGGCGAACTTGGTGACCGCGACAAGATAGACCGAGTCGGGTGTACGTCCTGACCGAAGAGCCGCCTGAGCGATGCGTTGTTTGACTTGTGTGTATCTCTCTTTGAGTGTAGACATATGACCTCCTGTCATGCGTGCTCAATCATTGATTCGTCTGTATGGAGGATATCCGAAATCGGCTCCAAAATCAGGCGAACTCGGATCAATCAATGATCGAATACGATCATGGTGATCCCGTCCAGCTCCCTCGTCGACTCGGGGAAGTAGGCGAAGCAGTCCCCTCTGGTTCGGGCTTGGCCTTCCATCGTCCGTACCCGAGTTCGGCATCGCGTTGTGATGGGTCTTGTGCATCGTCGGTGAGTCCGAAGCGCTCTTCGAGCGATTCGTCAGCACCTGAAGCGGTGGGCACATCGACCCTACGCTGGAGCCCACATCCGGGCAACATTCCTGTAAGCAGTGCAGCAACAATCAGATAGGCCAATCCTCGATCTGCGGATTGTTTTGTCATCTTCATGCCCTGAGTATACCCCCATGCCGATGTATCGCCACATATCTTTGGGCTCCAATCCACCCCAAGCGTGCATCGGGGCGAATCAGAGCGGGTCTTTGGGGATATCTGGGCCCGCGCTGTGAGGCGGGGGGACATTGCCGGGATCTTCTGCGACACGGTCGTTGAGTTCGCTCAGGCGGGTTTCTATCTGGGTGAATCGGCGCGAGAGCCCGAGCATCATCTGGTTGATCTGGGCGAGCTCGCCCGAGAGTATCTCGATCTGCCGGTCTGAAAACCCTGCAGCTTCTTCGAGCCTCTCGATGCGTTTTTCATGATCCTGGGGTTTGGCACTCATTGCCCAAGTGTATTCGACCGCCTCGGTCTGGCGAGGTGGGCGTGCAAATTCATTTGGCGTGGCAGGTCGGTACGGTAGGTTGGTGTATGGGCAGATTGAACTATCCTGCTTTGGATTGTGTGATCTGAACTGCCGAGCCGTTGATGTGCGATGCTTTGACGGTATTGCGTCCGGCCTGCTTGGCGCTGTAGAGGTTTCGATCGGCCATTTCGACCCATGCCGATGGGGTGCAGTTGATCGACGAACCATCGTCGGCCCCGACCACTCCGGCCGAGAGTGTAACGGATCGGGTTGGGTGGCGGGCCCATGTGATCGTTTCACATCGTTCGCGGATGCGTTGGCAGAGGTTGTATGCTTGTTCTGGGTTGGTTTCGGGCATGATGAGTACGAACTCTTCGCCGCCATAGCGACAGGCAATGTCGCTGGATCGGAGTTCGTGCAAGATCACCTGAGCGACGCCTGCGATCACTGCGTCACCTGCGGGGTGTCCATAGGTATCGTTGATGGATTTGAAATGATCCAGGTCGATCATGGCGATGGACATGGGGTGTCCGTGGCGGATTGCACGGTCGTATTCACCTTTGAGCCGTTCGTCGAAGTAGGTCCGGTTGAAGAGCCCGCTGAGCCCGTCAATTTGTGCCTTTTGGGAGAGCATCTGGAGCAAGGCGGACATCTTCAACGATGATCGCACCCGTGCACGCAGCTCGGTGAGCTCGAATGGTTTGGTCACAAAGTCAACCGCCCCCAGATCAAAGGCGGCAACCTTGTCCTGGGAAGAGTTCATCCCCGAAAGTACGATCACAGGGATATCCCGGGTTCGTGGCTCATCCTTAAGTGCACGGAGTGTTTCGAACCCGTCCATGACGGGCATATCGAGATCGAGCAGGATCAGTGCAGGCCCCTCTTCTATTGCCCGCTCAAGCCCAACCTTTCCGTCATGTTCGCCGATCAGGGAGATGGATTCGGATCGCAACCGAGCATCGAGAAGCCGATGAACGAACTGTGAATCGTCGATCAGGAGCACAACCGGTGTTGTATCGAGTTGGGTAAGATTCACATCAGGCATGTTTGATATGTGGACTCTCGAAGCATGGATACAGTTTGGATGGAACGGTTGAGATACAGAATTATTTTGGGGTGATGTACGACTGACAAAGCGAGAGCAGGCTCTCAACCTCGGCCTGGACAGCTTTCATATCCGCGAACGACTCATCGAGCTCTTTGATACTTCCCTCGAGCTGTGCCGCTGCCGATCCAATCGCGGGGAATCCGAACCCCGGAGCTGCCCCTTTGAGTTGATGTGCAATCCTCCCAAGCTCCTTGATGTCCTCGTCAGTTACCGCCGAGTTGATGGCGGAGACCCTTTCTGGAAGCTCGCCGAGAAAGTACTCGATCAGCTCGGCATCCTCTGGATCGTTGATATCAAGACTAAATGCGTTTGGGTCTGGCTCGTTCATCAGGAATCTCCAGCATCATTCATCGGACTGAAAAACATCCCGGTTTACACCAGATGAAGATTCATACCTATGAAACAGGAACACAAGCCAATCAATCCCCGAGCGATCGCATGAAATGAGCTTGGGCGTGGGTTGAGGGCAGTTATCGGAGCCATGGGCATGAGCCCAAACACACCACTTTGGCGTGCCAACAATAGAGCGTGCCCACTGACCCGCCCATCGAACGCGTCTCCACCCCAATCGGCCTTGGACACGCCGCCGCGACGGCCCCTGCCCGACTCTTCTTCGGCGGCTCGTTCGACCCCCCACACCTGGCCCATGCCCAGCTCCCTGCACGCATCGCAGCGATGCTTGGCAACACCACCCAAGTGATCTATGTGCCCGCGGGGCGTTCTCCATTCAAATCAGCACACCCGCTCGCCGACCATCACCGCATCGCCATGCTCGAGCTTGCGCTCCAAAATCAGTGTGGATGGGAAATCTGGGAGCAAGAACTCCGAGATGCGCCGATGAATCCGAACCAGCCCAGCTACTGGGCCGATACCTGGGCAATCATAGATCGGCTCAATATGCCAGGACTCAACCGATTCCTCATTGGTGCCGATCAGGCATTGTCAATGCATCGCTGGCATCGGTATACCGAGTTCTGGCAAGATGCGCTTGTTATGCTGCGTGCCAACTCTGACTCGGCGGAGTTGCTTATCGACGAGTTGACAAAGCTCAACATCTGGTCTGCGCAAGATATTGCACATTGGCGCAGGTGCATTGGTGTTGTTCCAATGATTGATGTGTCTTCGAGTGCTATTCGGGCAGCGTTGCGCGATCCTGCACGCCGTGCCAATCCGATTGATGGGCTTGCTCCTCAGGTGCAGGCGTACATTCTTGAGCATGATTTGTATCAATGACCTGCCCCTCTAGAACACTCCATTCTCTATGCAAGTACCCTCATAGATATGATAGATATGGACACATCTGGAAAGCAGGCGGATATGGCGCAAAGAAGAGGGCGTTTGGCTGAGTTGGTCATCAACAAGCGGGAGGTGTAAAGTGCATCTGGGCCTGCATCTGGCCAGGGAGTGGGCATCTCTGAGGTTGTTCGCAAGCTTGGGGTGCTCGAAAAAGAAATCGCTCAGCTCAAGAAGTTGGCCATTGATTTCTTGCTTGGTGAAGCGATGCTGCCGGAGGTTCCTCGGGGCTGTAGAGCAGGTTTCTGGCGGGACAAAGAAATGCCACCGTCCTAACATAGACGGTGGTACAAAATATGGGGGCAGGTCAGTGTTCGAGAATGTGCACACACGAATGAATGACTCCTACAATACTGTTGATTTGTTGTTGATTTTCGCTGTTGATTTTTAAATTTGGAGGAATACATATGTTTGCCTGGCACCTTGTCGCATCGCTGAGCCTTTCCATTTTCCTGGGCTCAGCTGCTCCGGCTTTGGGCGTTGGTGCCTCTTGGCCCCACCCACTTTCGGCATCGCTGGTGATGCGTCATGCGCATACCACTTCTCCCCATCAAACAGATGATTTGGTTGATTCAATCGGGACTGTTGGGCACACTTTGAGTGTCGTGATTGATCCTGAGGAGCATTTCATTTGGGTGAAAGATACGATCGCGCTGCCGGCTGCTCTTCGGGGCGCTGGAACCGAGTTTACGCTCAACAGCGCTCTCACTATTACAAGCAGCAACCCGGCGGTGAGCAACCTTGGCGTCATTGAGAGTGACCATGGCCCGAAGAAGACCCGCTACAGATTTGTTTCGGATGCACCAGCCAACGAACTTGTCTTGAGTTATGAAGGCGTGATCGACTTTGGTCTTGCCGATGAAAAAGAGCAATACTCCAAGGGGATACGAGAAACGCACGGCATCCTCGGTCCAGAGGGCATTTTTCTCAGTGGCAGCACGGCATGGATTCCCCAGTTCGCCGACGAGATGATCCGCTTTACCGTTGAAGTGGAAGCCCCGGCCAACTGGCATGTCATCAGCCAAGGGAACGGAAGCTCAAATGCGCCAGGTGGCTCGGATGGAACACGGCGTGCAGAATGGGACTCGGGGGCCGATCTCGAACAGATTTACCTCGTCGGCGGACCGTTGGTCGCTCAGCGTGAGATGGCGGGCTCGGTCGAGGTGCTTGTCTATCTCCATGAGCAGGACGAAGCGCTCAGCCGAAAGTACCTCGACGCCACCGCTCGCTATATCGAGATGTATCGGAAGCTTATTGGTGTATATCCATACGAGAAGTTTGCCCTGGTTGAGAACTTCTGGGAAACCGGTTACGGGATGCCTTCGTTTACGCTTCTCGGTGAGCAGGTTATCCGCCTTCCGTTTATTTTGCACTCTTCCTATCCGCATGAAATCCTGCATAATTGGTGGGGAAACTCGGTCTTTGTTGATTATGAATCTGGCAACTGGTGCGAAGGGCTGACCGCCTATATGGCCGACCACCTGATCCAGGAGCAGCGCGGCAACGGAGACGGGTATCGCAGAGGATCGCTGCAGAAGTACCGGAACTATGTCAAGGCTGGACAAGACTTCCCTCTTTCCGAGTTCCGCACTCGTCACAGCGCCGCGACTGAAGCCGTTGGCTACGGAAAGTCATTGATGCTGTTCCATATGCTCCGCCAAAGCGTCGGCGATGACGCATTCCGTACAGCGATGTCTGACTTCTATCGGAAGAATCGCGGAAAGCGTGCAAGCTTCGATGACATTCGGATAAGCTTTGAATCTGTAACCGGCGAGGACTTCTCGTCATTCTTTACTCAGTGGGTCGATCGTACCGGTGCGCCGAGCATTGCCTTGCGCGATGTGATCGTTGTCGGCCCGTCCGGTTCAGGTGAATACACAGTCACTGGGGTCATCGAGCAGAATCAAACTGAGAAGGCCTACGCACTCTCGATCCCTATTGCCATTGCCTTTGAAGAAGGGCAGGAGGTTTTTCATGTTGAAACCAATAGCAAGGATCACACCTTCACCCTGACAACCCAAGCACGCCCTACTGCGCTCTCTGCGGACCCAATGTTTGACCTCTTTCGAGAGCTTGACCCGCGTGAGATTCCCAGTTCGATCGGACAGATCTTTGGCGAGCCGAAAGTTTTGGCGGTTCTTCCTTCGGGAGAAGACGCGGAACCATACCGCAAACTGATGGAAGGCTGGCATACCGACAGCCATGCCATTGAAGTTGTATCTGAGAACGAGATCGAGGCGTTGCCTGATGATCGGGGCGTGTGGATTCTTGGCCCAACGAATCGGTTTGCCACCGATGTGCTCCGCCTTGGTCGTCGCGTTGATGCATCCCATCCTGTTGAATCGGTCGTGTTAGGAAGCGACAGGGTTGAAACTGGCAACAACTCAGTGGTGGTTATCCAACGCAACCCTTCAAATCCTGAGATGGCGATCGGATGGATTTCTGTGGATCCGAAGGCCGCGTTCTCTGGATTTGCTCGCAAACTTCCCCACTATGGGAAGTATTCATACCTTGCCTTTGAAGGCGATGAGCCGACGAACTTTGTCAAGGGACAATGGGAAACCACAGATTCTCCCCTGGTTTTCGAGTTTGAATCAGGTGGGATAGCATCGCTCGTTCCTGAGCAGCGCATGCCCTTGGCCGAGCTCGCGCCGGTCTTCTCGCAGCGCCAACTCCAATCGCATGTGGAATGGCTCGCGGCACCCGAGCGTGAAGGGCGAGGACTCGGGTCTGCTGGGCTCACCGAATCGGCCCATTACATTGCCAAACAGTTTGAAGCTGCGGGGCTCGAACCCGCAGGCGATGATGGGACATGGTTCCAGCGCTTTCAGGTCGAGCAAGGACCGGATGGCGATCCGACCCAAGCCATGAATGTGGTCGGGGTCTTGCCCGGTTCTCGCGCCGACTGGGCTGACCAATCGGTTGTTCTTGGCGCGCACTACGACCACCTTGGCCTTGGATGGCCCGATGTCCGCACGGGGAACGAGGGGCAGATTCACTTTGGAGCCGACGACAATGCCAGCGGCGTGTCGGTCCTCATCGAACTTGCTCGAAACATGGCTGCAGAAGGAGGCGGCTCACGGAACCTGGTATTCGTCGCTTTCTCCGCTGAGGAAATCGGCCTGCTCGGATCTAAACACTATATGGCCCACCCGTCCTATCCTGTCCAAGGCATGCGCGGCATGATCAACATGGATACCGTTGGGCGTCTATTCGACAACGAACTTTCAATCCATGCAACAGGGACGGCCGACGAATGGCAGCATATATTCCGTGGGATCGGATTTGTGACCGGGATCAAATGCAAGAGTATCGCTGCTCGTGTCGGAGGCTCAGATCAAGAGTCCTTCATCAATGCAGGAGTCCCCGCGGTGCAACTCTTTACCGGCGCCCATGGCGACTACCACCGCCCAACTGACACACTCGACAAACTTGACTTTGCTGGGCTGGTAAAAGTTGCGACCGTGGCCAAAGAGGCCTTGTCTTACCTCATCGAGCGCCAAGAGCCAATGAATGTGCGTATCGAAGGGATCAAGACCGTTGCGGATCATAAAGCAACTCCCCAGAGCGGCGCCCGGCGTGTGTCCTTCGGCATAGTGCCCCAGTTCGACTTTGCAGGCCCAGGGGTAAAGGTTGACTCGGTCGTTCCCGATTCACCAGCTCATCGAGCAGGTCTGCAGCTGGGCGATGTGCTCATACGCATCGACAGCACGGAGATGACCGACCTGCGAGCATTTTCCAATCATCTCAAAGCACTTTCACCGGGCCAAGAAATCATCACAACCGTGCTCCGTGATGGAATCGAGGTCTCGTTGCCCATGCGTGTTGAAACAAGATAACACATTACAAACGACCTGCCACCACTTGCGCACCAAACAACAACGCCACCGAGGCCTCTCGGTGGCGTCACACTGTCACTTCGCGTAAACCGTAGAGCCGATTGTCTTTGCAACCGACATTTCAATAGCGGGGGCTGGATTTGAACCAACGACCTCCGGGTTATGAGCCCGACGAGCTACCAGACTGCTCTACCCCGCAATCAGGAAGGGATTATTCGCAGCATGGAGTGGGAAATCAAGCGGGTATCGCCGTGATCCTCGGATTCTTTCTTACCCCATCGCTTACCCCATCGCCCAAACCATCTTCCCAGAGCGTGAAACTCGGACGACAGAAAACGGTATAAATCAGCATGCCATCGCGATTGGTGGCTTCACAGGCCTCGTACACGGGAACACACATATGAAAATGACGATGCTGCTCATCGCTTCGGCTGGGGTTGCCTTCGCAGCAACCCCGCTTCTCGCACAAGACGACACCCAGAACTCCGGAATGTTCAGGTATCCCGATGTCGGCAAGGACAATATCCTCTTTGTTTATGCCAACGATATCTGGATTGTTGATCGAAAAGGCGGCGTCGCCCGCCCCGTGGTCAGTCCAGATGGACAAGAACAGCATCCAAAGTTCAGTCCTGACGAACAATCCATCGCCTTCGTTGGCAACTATGAAGGCGACCGAGACCTCTACACCGTCGATGTCAACGGCGGCGTCGCCTACCGCGTCACGCATCATCCAGGCAACGAGCGGCTGCACGATTGGACACCCGATGGATCACTCCTCTTTTCGTTCAACGGGCTCAGCGGCAACCCGGCGATCCAGAAACTCTTCACGGTCGACGCACAAGGCGGAATCCCAGAAGCAATGCCGATCCCCTACGGAGCCAGTGGCTCGATCAGCCCCGACGGGCAATGGCTCGCCTACACACCTAACTCGCGCGAAAATCGGACATGGAAACGGTACCAAGGTGGGCTTGCAACTGACATCTGGCTCTTCAACCTCAACACCAACGAATCACGCAAAATCACCGACTGGGAAGGCACCGATTCCTTCCCGATGTGGCACAAGGACAAACTCTACTACCTCTCCGACAATGGTGAAGAGGAACGGCTCAATATCTGGCGCTATGACACCAAGAAAGACAAGCACGAGCAGATCACCCATTTCACAGACAACGATGTGAAGTTCCCCTCGATGGGCCCAGCCGAGGCAAGCCGAGGCGAGATCGTGTTCCAGCTTGGATCGCAGATCCATCTGCTCAATCTGGGCAACAAGAAATCCAAGCCCGTCAAGATCACGATCCCTGGTGCGCTCGAATCGCTCCGCGACAAAACCATTGATGTCAGCAAGTATGTTCAAGCCGGGGGCGTTTCGTCGACCGGCAAGCGGGCCGTCGCTGAAGCCCGAGGCGATATCTGGACGGTGCCCGTCGAGAACGGCGCAGTCCGCCAGATCACCGATACCTCGGGTATTTCCGAGCGGCTTCCATCGTGGAGCCCCGACGGGCGATGGATCGCGTACTTCTCGGATGGCGATGGCGAGTATGAACTCTACATCACCCAATCCGACGGCAAAGGCGAAACGCGACAACTGACCGATGGGAATCAAACCTATTTTATGAACGCAACTTGGTCTCCTGATTCCAAGACGATTTACACGGTCGATAAGGCTGGCGTGATGAACCTGGTGAATGTGGAAACTGGTGAAGTAACGCACTTTGATACCGACCCGCTTGCAGGACAGCCGAGCGTTTCGTGGTCGCACGATTCACGATGGATTACTTATTCACGATCTTTGAAGGACTCGTTCAGCCAAGTCATCTGGATCTATGACACCCAAACCGGCGATCTGCATCAAGTCACCGCCGGGTTCTTCAATGATTCATCGCCCGCGTTCTCGCAGCTTGGTGACTACCTGTTCTATACCTCGAATCGTGATTTCACCTCGCCTGAGTATGAGGATGTCGGGTCAACCTTTGTCTATGCCAATACCGGCAGACTCCTTGCGGTGCCGCTCAATGGCGAAGTTGAAAATCCACACCTGCTCAAATCAGATGATGAAACTTGGGAAGACGAGCCCGAGGATGGTGCAGAGGACAGCAATGACAAAGCAGATACAGATGAAGACAAAGGTGCTGAAGATGAAGCATCTGCCTACCTCGATGGATACGACACCGAGCATCCGCTCTGGGGCAAGTGGGAAGGCACCGCATCGGGCTTTGCTGCCCTTGGGATGCCGACCGATGATATCTCGTACTCTATGACAATCATCGTCGATGACCAGGGCAATATCTCTGGGCAAACCCAAGCAATGGGCGAAACGGATGATCTGGGCGATGTTGTCACATGGAACCCCGACACCAACGAGTTCTACCGCGAATCCACCGACAACGGCATGACCATCATCATGAAATCCACCGTCGATGGCGACACCATGACGGGCACCTGGGAAATCAAGGGGATGGGCATGGGCGGTACATCAAAGTCCAGACGCACCTCGACCGATATCTCAGAAGAAGAACTCGGCGAGATCGTCAAAGAGTCCGGCGAAGCGAGCGAAACCGTCGAGATTGATTTCGAGGGGTTCGAGGCGCGGGCCTATGATCTTGGTGTCGATTCGGGGAACTTTGGCAATCTGGCCTCGAACGACAAGGGCGAACTGCTCTATGTCCGCCGAGAAAAAACCGGGGCCTCGATCAAGCTTATTGATGTCCGCGCCGACGAGCCTTCCGAGAAAACGGTGCTCGGTATGGCGTTCGGGTTCAGCATGTCCGGCGATGGCAAAAAACTCGGGGCCGTCACCGCGGCCGGGTTCACCATCGTCGATGCCAAAGCAGGGCAGACCGCCAAGGCGCTGGACATGAAGCTCCGCAAAACCATCAACCTCCGAGAAGAATGGCGAGAGATCGTCACCGATGCCTGGCGTCGTCAGCGAGATTTCTTCTATGTCAAAAACATGCACGGCGTGGACTGGGAAGCGGTGCTCGAACACTACCTCCCGATGGTTGATGATGCGGTGAGCCGAGAGGATGTCGCGTACATCATCGGCGAAATGATCGGCGAGCTCAATGTCGGGCACGCCTACTCCTTCGGCGGCGACTTCGATTCGCAACCACGCGAAAATGTCGGGATGCTCGGCGCTGATTTCGCAGTCGCTTCCTCGGATGACGCTTCCGGATTCAAGATCACCAAGATTTATCGAGGCGGGCCTTGGGATACCGATGCGATCGGGCCTCTCTCCCAGTTCGGGCTCGGCGTCAGCGAAGGCGACATCATCACCGCAGTCAACGGCCGCGCAGTCGATACCACCATCGACCCCTGGGCAGCGTTCATCGGACTGGCCAGTTCGCCGACAACACTGACGATCGTTTCATCGCTCGAAGGCGACGAGGAAACCATCAACGAGCGTGAGATTACGATCAAGCCGATGGGTTCGGAAACGAGCCTTCGGTACCGCGCCTGGGTCGAAGCCAATCGCAAGTATGTCGAAGAGGCATCCGATGGCAAGATCGGGTACATCTATGTGCCCAACACCGGCGTCCAAGGTCAAAACGAACTCTTCCGCCAGTTCTACGGGCAGATGTTCAAAGAAGCACTGCTGATCGACGAGCGATGGAACGGCGGCGGGCAGATCCCCAACCGCTTCATCGAGCTGCTCAATCGCCCACGCACCAACTACTGGTACCGGCGCGACGGATCCGATTGGCCTTGGCCTTATGATTCGCACCAGGGCCCAAAGGCGATGCTCATCAACGGCAACGCGGGCTCGGGCGGCGATATGTTCCCGTGGCTCTTCAAGCATCACGGGCTCGGCAAGCTCATCGGCACCCGAACCTGGGGCGGGCTTGTTGGCATCTCGGGGGTGCCGCCTTTGATTGATGGCGGAGCCGTCACGGTGCCCAACTTCGGGTTCTACGAACTCGATGGCACATGGGGCATCGAAGGGCACGGCGTCGAGCCCGACATCGTGGTTGACGCCGATCCTGCACTGATGCTCGATGGTGCCGATCCTCAGCTCGATGTCGCCATTGAATATCTGCTTGAAGAAATCAAGACCAACGGATATCACCCACCAGCCCGACCAACGCCTCCGGTTCGATCGGGCATCGGGATCACGGACGAAGACAAGTAAGCCCTTCAACACAATCAGCCTATAAAACAAGCCCCGCGATGCCCATCGCGGGGCTTGCTCATTTCTTCAAACTTCTCAATCAATCCCCCACTCGCCCCAGCAGCTCGTTGATCGCGGCTTCGAGTTGAGGATCGTTGCCGACCGCTTCGTCCGATGGAAGCTGAGGCACATCAATGTCCGGCTTGGCCCCGTTGTTCTCCATGTCGGTTCCATCGGGCAGATACCATCCTCGGAACGGGCGACGAACGGTTGTGCCGTCGATGAGCCGGAACGAGCCCGTCGAGATCACGCCGCCGAAGGTTTGGGTGCCGATGAGCGTGCCGCGTTTGGCGGTGCGGATCGAATGGGCAAAGATTTCGGCATTGGAGAACGAGTTCTGGTTGATGAGCACATTGATCGGACGCGAATACGCATAGATCAATCGCCGATCGCGTGGATAGTTATCTTTGCGCACTTCATCGGCATTGGCACCGCGTGGGATGGTGTAGGCATGGTTGGGGGCGGTCAACGAGGCGAGCAGGATATCGGTTGTCCACCCGCCGCCGTTGTCGCGGACATCGATAATCAACCCTTCCTTACCATCGCCCGCGACGAACAGATCGCGTTCATAATCACGCACCGACGCCATCCCCATCGAACGGATATGCAGATACCCAAGCTTGCCCCCCGACATGGCATCGACCTGCGCCCGGCGTTTGGCGACCTCGTCCTTATACCGGATCACCGACATCGTTGAATAGGATACCGGCGTCACGAGTGCCATCTTGTGCGATTTTTCCCCAGTCTCATCATCGCGTGTTGCAAACTCGATGAGCAGCTCATCGCCAATGGTCCCCGCGAGCGCGCCATGAAGATCAACAAGCCCCGACTCGGTATTGGCATCGACCAAGAGAACCTCACCAACGGCAACGATCGTATCGCCGACCGCGGGCCCATGCTTCATCCGATCAATCGGCCCGCCTTCCAGAATCGCGTCGATGCGGTATCCAGAATCGGTGGGTGTGAAGTCAATCCCGAGATACCCGTTGGCGGGCGAGGGTGCCGAGAATCCATCGCCACCCCAGATGCCGGTGTGCGAAGCGTCCACTTCGCCGAACATGAAGTTGACCAGCCTTTGAAACGCGGGCTTGGTGCGTGTCTGCATCACGAGCGTTCGATACCGATCAGTCATCGCATCCCAGTCGAGCCCTTTCATCGCCGGGTGATAGAAGCTGAGCCCAAATCGCCCAGCCGCCTCATCGAACTTCTGCGCCAGCTCATCGCGTCGATCGAGCGTGATCGTTGCACTGATCGGCAGCGCGGTGGACTTTCCGCCCGTTGGCGAAGTGGTCGATGCCTGCCCGCCCGATACATAGCTCAGCGCCTTGCCATCGATCGAAACACGGGGATCACTGACGCTTCCCGACTTGATTGTTTTCCGATCCTTGCCCTTGTAATCCACGCTGACATACGAGCGCGAACCATCGATCGCCGTCGAGAAGGCGATGCGATCGCCCGCCGGGGTCATCACCAGCTCCGATTCTGATTCCGGCGTCGATGTCAACCGACGAATCCGAAGATACGCATCGTCCGCATCGAACGAAAGCACCAATTTTTCAGATGCTTCGCCTTCAGATTCCTCATCACCCTCTTCATCACCCGCCGATTCCTCCGTCATCGGCTCGATCGGCTTGATCGCTTTCGCTGCTGTAACCGCATCCTTGTAGTATTGCTCGAGCTCGTAGCTCCGGAGCCCATCGAGCTCGGCATCGAGATTCACTGCGTACACATCGAACGCCCAGTTCTGATTATCACGATCCGAAAGAAAAGTCAGCACCTTGCCATCGTGCGAGAGCGCAGGCGAATGATCGACATCGGGATGCCTCGAAATATTCACCGGCTCTGGAAAGACCCCATCCTCATTGACCTGCGTATCGAGCAGGAAAATATCGGTATTGAAATCCAGGTCTGTCGCTGCGAACACAATATGCCGCGAATCCGATGCCCACAAAATATCAGGCTCCGACCACAACTCCCGCACAACACGATCCTCGCCTGTTTGCAGCTCGCGGATCACGATGTCCCCGCGATCCCGCAGGTACATCAGCTTGGTGCCATCGGGCGAAGGGGTCGGTGCGAACACCAACGAATCGGACTCAACCACAGGCGTGATCTCGAAGCGCAACGCGGTCGCCCATCGCTGGGCGTACTCAACCTTGGGCTCTTCTTGAGCTTCCCCTTCAGCCTCTTCTTTGACCTCTTCATCCGCCGCCTCGGCTGCACCTTCTTCAGGTATTTCTTCAGGTATTTCTTCAGCCGTTTCTTCCTCTTTTTCGACAGGCTCAGCTTCGGGTTCTGGTTCTGGTTTGGGTTCGAGGTCTTCCTTGGCCAGTGTCACCGTCGCTGCGTAAATCGTACCGAGCGAGTTTTCATTGTCAGCTGTGAAATACAGTTTCACCCCATCGGGCGACCATGCGATATCGCGCTCGCGTGCACTGGTCTCGGTGATCCGGTGCGTCGGGTGCCCTTCTTCGGTGCTGCGAATGAACAACTCGCCGCGGGCAACCTGAGCGATCGCCTTACCTGAGGGATGCACTGCTGCCTCGGACACCTTCTTTGAGAGATTCATCCGCTCGATCTGATTCCGAGGCATATCAGAGCCAAACGAAACATCCACCACCTTGGGCGTCGCACGCGCATCATCCAGATCAAGCGTATAGAGCGTATTCCACACCACAAAGGCAGCGGTGCGCCCGTCTTGCGAAACAGCAAGGTCGCGCACGCCATGAGCGATGGTTGTTGGATTCGTTTCATCGGGCTTGAAGTGTGTAAGTTGCGTGATCTCGTTGCTGTCCTGATCCGTCGCGCCCGGATTCAATCGCACCAAGTTATACTGCCCATCGCGGCTCGACACATACACCAACGACCCATCGGGCAGAACATTGGGGTTCATGTCGTTGCCTGTGAACTGGGTCATCTGCATAAACGAGTTATCCGATGGGCGAAAGCGCCAGATATCAAGATTCCCCGGCCCGCGATACGCAACGCGGTGTGGGTTGTAGTATCCGCGAATGAAATAGATATCCTCCGAGTCCGATCGCGTCGCCGGGCCACGCCCAAACGCATCCGTCACCCGTGTCATCGCCCCGCCATCGAGCGGCATCTGATACATCCGTGGGTGTCGATAGATTTCGGGATAGAGATACGCCGAGAACAGCACCGATTTCCCGTCACTTGAAAACCCGCCGAGCATTTCATGGCGATCAGAAACCGTCAGCCTCCTGATCTCCCCCGCGACAAGCCCACCTCGCGATTCATCGAGCTCGAGGGTATAGAGGTTCTGGGTCCCGTCCCGATTCGACTCGAACACAATCTGCGAACCATCGGCGCGAAATCGGCTCTGCGCTTCGATCCCCGGATGCGTCGTGAGCCGATTCGCTGCTCCACCTTCAATCGGCACCGACCACAAATCTCCCGCAGCCGAGAACACAATGTGGCGTGCATCGGGCGAAAGCGCCGGGTATTGAATCAGTCCATCGTGTGTATCAACCCCACGGGCGATAGATGCCACTGCGCTGAGTGTGAATGAGAGCGCCAAGAGATGCCTGATCGACATTGCTGATCTCCTCGGAAGTAGAGGCTTGAAAAACAGGCCCGACCATATGATCGGGCCTGTGAATATACACGATTCGAGCAAGGAATACACATCCAAGCCCCGGTTTTAGTCCTCAGACTTTGGTTCGAGTGTTTCTGGATCGCGCTGCGGAATCTCGGTCGCTTTCCCGCCAAAGAACTCATCCATCGTCGCCACGCGTGATGCGTCTGCTTCGGACTCGGCATTGCCCTTTTTGACCTGCTCCCAAGGCCCAACAACCAGAATCACCGCCTCGTCAGGATGCAGATACGCTTTGGCAACCCGCTGAACATCCTCAGGCGTAACGCTGCGCACACGATCGCGATAGGTCTGCCAATAATCCGGAGCTCTTCCGGTGCGTTCATCCGAGATGAATAACCCCATCATCGCCGCTTTGGATTCGAATCGGCGAGGGAAAGTCTCGATGATGTTATTGGCAATCGTCTCGACCTCATCGGGCGTCGCCAGCTCTGTCTCGATGGTCTTGAACTCATCAAAGACCAGCCGCGTAGCCAAGGCCGTCGTGGGCACCTTGGTAAAGAAATACGCCATGAACACACCCGGATACTCAACCCGAGGACGCATCACCGAGCCGGCGGTATACGCAAGCCCTTCACGCGTGCGCACCGAGTTGGTGATCCGCGAGGTGAACCCTGAGCCGCCAAGAATATCATTCATCACCATGATCGCAATCGCATTGGGATCATCGCGC
The DNA here is from genome assembly GCA_015487555.1 of Phycisphaerales bacterium. GTDB lineage: Bacteria > Planctomycetota > Phycisphaerae > Phycisphaerales > UBA1924 > UBA1924. Next base: position 8,773 of record WFPK01000044.1, on the reverse strand, counting down.
TCAAAGCTGCGATGCCCGATCAACACCTGCGTCTGAGGCTGATCCTTCTCATAATAATACACACCAGGCTCAAAGGTATGCGTCGGCACCGGAACATCAGGCGACGCCTCGCCCGGTGTCCAATCATCAAACGCATCCTCAAGAAACGCGAGCATCTCGGACTCTTCAAAGTCGCCCGTCACCGAAACCATCAGATTCGACGGATTGAAAATACGAGCATGCAACGCCTTCATATCCTCGACCGTGATCCCTTCGAGCGATGCCTTGGTCGGCTGACGGGCCTCGAAGAAATCTTCGCCCCACATCAAGAACCCCATCTCACGGATCGCAATCCCAAGCCCATCGTCGTCACGAGTCTTAATTGCTTCGAGCTGCTGTCCGCGAAGCACCTCGAGGCGCTCGGAATCAAACCGAGGATTGCGCACCATATCCATAAACAACCCGAACGCATCGTCGAGATTGCTCGTCAACGCGTTGATCGACGCCGAGGCGGTCCGATCGCCGACGCTCACCGAAACATTGGCTGCCATGAAGTCAAACTCTTCGTCCAAGTCGCTCGGCGACATCGTTGCCGAACCACCCGTGCGGATCATCGCACCAGTCATCGCAGCCAAACCCGCCTTACCCTCGGGCTCCATATACTCGCCGCCCTTGAAGCTCAGCGTGATGGTCACCAGCGGGAACTCGTCCGAAGAGGCCATGAATACCGGCACACCCGAAGAAAGCTCATGGCGAAACTCCGAAGCCAACGGCGGCGTGAACACAAGCTCATCAAAGCTCAGCTCAGATGGATGCGATGGGATATCACCAGCACTTGCCAATGAACCAACACCAACAATCAACGCAGCGAATGTAGTCGTCAATACTGATCTCATTGAGCACCTCCCTCTTGGGTCGAACCATCGGCTTCCGATTCGAGCTCGGCGATTCGCCTCTCGATCTGTTGTTTCATGAACTTCATCGCCGTCTGGAACTGAGGCGGAACCATATCCTTCTGCGCTTCCATATCTTCGATCTGTTTCTGCAAACTCGCCACATCGGTCGTCGCTGCGATCTCGATGAGCCCCGACTCCATCCCCGGGATGACCATCTCAACCATCTCTTCGGGCAAAGAAGCACGCACATCATCAAGCGTCAGCATAACCTCTTCGGTGCCACCCTTGCGGGTATAACTCGCCACCGCACGCGCATCGGCCCGGAGATACTCATTGGCGACACGCATGATATCTTCCGCCGTCACCGCTGCGATCCGCTTGGGATGCTCGTTGAGGTACTCGTATCCACCATACCCTTCGGTGATCGCAAGCTGGAAGAACAACGAAGAGTTGTCCATCAACCCACGGAAGGTATCGGCTGCCTGCCCATTCTTCACCTTCTGCAACTCACGATCCGACACCGGCTCGGTCTTGAGCCGATCGAGCTCGACATACCACGCCTCTTCGAGTGTCGCCAGATCGACATTGCCCTTGGGACGAGCATTGAACGAGAAACTCCCCGCATAGTGCTGAGAGCGATGTGATGCACTGGCACTCGCTGCGATCCCTTGCTCTTCGACGAGCGATTTATACAATCGGCCAGTCCGCCCATTGAGCAGATCGGCCATCACATCAAAGACCGCTTCATCGGGGTGCCCATAAGGCACCGAGCGGTACCGAACCTCGACCTGATCCTGGCAATCGCACTCACCTGAGAATCGAACCTCACCGAGCAAAGGCACCGCGTAAGTCACCACCGGATCGGCCTTGGGACGCTTGTTCTCGAGACGCCCGAAGTACGAATCCACGAGCTGCTTGGCCTCTTCGACCTCAAAGTCGCCGACGATCACGCCCACAAGATTCGCAGGCTGATAGTAAGTCTCGAAGTATTCGAAGATTTCGTCTTCGGTGTAGGCCATCAGGTCGCTCATCCACCCGATCACAGGCCAGTTATAAGGCGACGCCACCCAGAACATCGAATCGAACTGCTCATCGAGCTTGCCCGTCGCCGTCGCTTCGAGGCGCTGTCGGCGTTCTTCGATCACCACAAACCGCTCGGCATCGAGCTCCCGCATCGACGGATCCATCAGCCGATCCGATTCCATCCACGCCCAGAGCTCGAGCTTATTCGAGGGCACATTGATATAGAACACCGTGAAATCGTTGGATGTCCCCGCGTTCATCCCCGATCCGCCGTTGCCGGTGTAGATCGAGTCGAACTCGTTCTTGATCGTAATCTTGGATTGAAGCTCTTGGAGCTCGGTCATCTGCGCCCGCAACGCGCGAAGCTCGTCGGTATCGTTCGCCGGGTCCCAAGGGTTCTCGATCTCGCCAGCGTACATCCGCTTGTATTGCACATCGAGCGTATACGCCCGCATCTTTTCACGAACCTCGGTAAGCTGCTCACGATACTGCTCATCAAGCTCCGGATCAGAGGTCCCGATCAAATCGGTGCCCTTGAACAAGAGGTGTTCGAGCAGGTGAGAGACGCCGGTGATTCCGGGGCGTTCGTTGACCGATCCCACCGGGGCAATCCACCCGGCCGTGATGATATTGGGTTGCTCATCGCGGGGCATGAGCAGGAACTTCATGCCGTTGTCGAGCGTGTACTCGATCGGCTGGACATTCTGGGCAATCGCGGTGCTCGCCGGGATCATCATAATCGCGGCTGCCGAAATCGCAGCGGTGCGTAATACTCGCATTGGTTCTCCTCAGAATCAATCTCGTGCCCTCCGCTCGCTGCGAAGGGGGAACAATCATACCGAGATTCACGATTGAGGATGCGATTTCTTGCCCATTCTCGACGACTTCACCCCGAAATCCCAAGCTCAGCGATCATGCACCGAACACTGCCCCCCGCGACATACTCAATCGTCGGAATCGGGACATGCACAACCTTCCCGAGCCCCTCGATCTGCTTGCGTTGGGCGTCCGTAAAGTGCTCGTAGGCCGTCTGGGACATCGCAAAGATCGGATGCCCGTCTTTGGAGATGAGTTCAAGGATGTTGCCACAGAAATGCGAAACCTGATCGAGCGAGATCAGCATCACCGTCCGCCCGCTCGCTTTGAGCGACGCATCGACCAGCTCGTACTCATCAGGATCAGTAATCGACTCCAAACACACCACAACCAGGTGCGTCCCGATGCTCAGCACCACATTGGTGTGATACACCGGGTTCCCATCCTGATCCGCGCTATGGAACCGGACGACCTGATACTCCGTCTCGTCAGCCCACGCATCGAGCGCATCTTCGGTCGTCCGCCCCGATAGACACGCATAGGCAACATTGTTCACCCGATCGAGCACCAATGACCCGGTGCCTTCGAGGTAGTCATCGGTTCCTTCGAGCCCGCTCAGGTCGATGTGATCCGGGGTTGAGCCTGTAAATTCGGCCACCGCATCGAGAATCTCCGCCCGGCGTTCCTTCCTGCGCGACTCGGCGAGCATCGGATAAGTGACGATCACCGGATTGACCGCTTGGCCATCATCTATAGGCTGATGAAACGATATCCAGTTGTTGGGAAACACCGAATCGGGCAATCCCAAATCGTCCTCAAAGACCAAAACCTCAATCCCAGCATTCTCGAGCGCCTGAGCGAGCGTGTCGAACTCGGCCATCGCCCGCTCGCGGACCTTCTCGACCGTTTCGGTCGGCATGTGCATAAAGCTGTTGGTCCCGGCGGCCTCATCATCGCGCCCGAACCCCGTCGGACGAATCATCAAGACCCGCGATGCGGATTGTGTGCGTTCTTTGCTCATGGTTCTATCATATACCAATACCAACGAGCCCGGATTCACCGAGACCCCAATATGCCCAGCAATCCCCCACTCATCCTCGATCACACCCATCCCCTGAGCCCCGCTGCCATCTGCGATGTCGCCCGCGATGCCCGCCGGGTTGAGCTCTCCGCCAAAGCCCGCTCCGCCGTCGCTGCCTGCCGAGCCCACCTCGAAGCCGTCCTCGACGACGGATGCCCCCATTATGGGATCAATACCGGGTTCGGATCACTCTCCCAACAACAAATCGCCCCCGCCGATCTCGAAAATCTCCAGCGAAACCTCATCCGCTCGCACGCTGCCGGCGTCGGCGAACCGCTCTCGACCGAAATCGTCCGCGCCATGATGCTCGTGCTCGCTGCATCGCTGAGCCGAGGCATCTCAGGCGTGCGCCCACTGGTCGTCGAACACATCCTCCATCTCCTCAACAACGACATCACCCCCGTGATCCCCGAATCAGGGTCTGTCGGGGCATCGGGTGATCTTGCCCCCCTTGCCCATGCCGTGCTCGTCATGATCGGCGAAGGCGAAGCGTTCGTCGATGGACAACGCATCCCCGGCGGGCAAGCGCTGGCAAACGCCGGGCTCGAACCGATCCAGCTCGGCGCCAAAGAAGGGCTCGCCCTCATCAACGGCACACACCTCATGAGCGCCCGATTCGCCCTCATCGCGACCGATCTCACCCAGCTCTTCGACGCGGCCCTGCTTGCCAACGCGATGTCCATCGACGCCGCCCGCGCATCGCACAGCTACCTCGATCCACGCGTCTACCAGGCCCGCAATCAACCCGGCGCTGCCCAGATCGCCTCGACCATGCGCACCTTGCTCAAAGGCAGCACCATCGTCGAATCCCACGCGGACAACGACCCGCGTGTCCAGGACCCCTATTCGTTCCGGTGCGCTCCATTGGTCATGGGCGCGGTGCTCGATTCGATCCGCCCGTGCCTGGCGAGCTTGGAGTGCGAACTCGGAGCCGTCACGGACAACCCGCTGATCTTTGATACGGGCACCGACACCCCCGATATCGTCTCGGCCGGTTGTTTCCATGGGATGCCCGTCGCGCTGCCGATGGATACCCTCGCCATCAGCATCGCCCACCTCGCCGGGATCGCTGAGCGCCGGATGTACCATATTCTGTCGGTCTTCGACCCCGAATCCAAGCTCCGCGCCTTCATGAGCCCTCAGCCGGGCGTGATGTCCGGGTTTATGATCGTCCAATACAGCGCAGCAGCGATCTGCAACGAACTCATCGGACTCGCCAACCCGGCTTCAGTCGCCAACCTGACGACCTGCGCCAACATGGAAGACTACAACTCCTTCGGCCCGCGCTCGGCCGCCAAAGCAGCACGAGGAGTCCAACTCGCCCGATCCGTCATCGCTGCCGAGTTGTTATGCTCCGCCCAGGGCATCGAAGCCCACCGCCCGCACCGCTCAGGTGATCGGGTCGAAGAAGCGATCAAGACGATCCGCACCGTGGTCGAGCCCTTGACCCAAGACCGCTCGCCATCGCCTGATATACAGGCGATCGAACGATTGATCCAGCAAGACGCATTCCGATTCGAGCTCGATTCCTGATTTAGAACTCAGGAAGACCAAGAATCTCGGCTGCCCCTTCGTTCAATGGCGAATCGAGCAACGCTTGAAGCTCATATCGGTCAAGCAACTCAACATGCGCATCGGCGAATCCGACCACGATGTTGTCTTCCCAGTTCACCCACATCGCCCGGTCAACCGCGACGATGAATCGCGTATTGAAAAGATTTTCACTCGCTGCCTTATCCGAACGAATGGCATAGTCGGGCCCGTTGTCAAAGGCAGGACCAAACGGTGAGATGAGCGTAGCTGCATCAACAAAGCCCAGATCAATCATCTCCTCGATTGATTCGGGGAACTGGTCATTGTTATTCCCAGAGTAAATAATCATCCCCTGAACGATTGTCCGCACCTGCGTCGATGAAAGCACTTCCTTCGCACTCTCCCGCGCCTGCTCAAGTGCAGGCAACAAAACTCCAGCTGCAATTGCTGGAACGATCAGCCCCTGCACATCGGCAATCGCCCCGAGCCCGGTCGAGAGTTGAACGAGCATCGACTCATCGCCGATATAGTGTGTCCGGAAATCATCGCCGTCCCACCAGCTCACGGTTCCCGAAGGCTCGATGTCCTTGGTGAAGCTCGAATAGCTCGGCATGATCGACCCAACCACCCGATCCGGGTGCTTGGGCGAGCGGGCCGAGTTGGCCAAGGCGCTCATGAGCATCGAGGTCATGCCATAGCCCTTCTTTGTGAGTCGGGCTGCATCGTAGTAGCTCGCCGCGTAGGCCTTGCCTTCGGGCATCCGCGAGAGGACCGCTTGCTTGAAGAGCGGATTGCTCACAATGCTCTGCTTTGAACGGCGCTGAATCTGCGAGACTGCTCGTTCGAGCCCGCCGGGCGACAGGGCCACGACCAGGGTCTGCTGAGCAATCGCCCATGAGGGCTCAAACGGGATCGGCAACCCGGGCGCGGTCATGGTGAACGAATCGACGCCACTGGTCCGCCAGCTCTGAACCCGGGCGTACCCGTCGATCTCGTCCTGGGCCAGTTCGTTGAGTCGATCAACGAGCTTGACATGGGCAGCACCAAACTCGTCGGCATCGTTGAGCTCAACAATCAGCACCGCCGAGAGCAACCCGCCGCCACCGGTTGATTCGGCCTGATAGAACATCAACTTGTCGCCCAGATTCCCCAGAATCTCATCGATCAGATCCACGCCCAGCTCCTCGGTGAACTCGGCATATTCATCGCTGCCCGCTTCTTCCATCGCAGCTTCAATCGCATCGAGCATTGTCGAAATGCTCACCTGGAACGCAACCATACGGACTGCATCTTTGGGCACACGCTTGAAATCGCTCTTCTCGAAGAACACATCGGTGTTCATCCCCAATGCTTCGCTGTTGAGCCCGGCATTGACCATGCGCGAGGTCATGTGCATCTGGTCATCATCGACCCCCACGCCGAACTCGATGATCGGTGCATCCTCGCCGAGGAATGCCATCATTGGGTTGAACGCCATCGCGGGTTCATTGGCGAACATATCCGCCAGATCAGGCGCAAAGAAGTTGATCAATCCACCAATATCCAATCGCCCCGACATCACAGGCGTGACGCCTTTGGGCAAATCGCCACGATCAATCCCCATCGACACCCGCTCACCCTCACCCATACTCAGCCAGAGCAGCTCATCGTCGTGTCCGAGCCCGACTGGGCCCATCGGGCCCATCAGCTCGCTGGTGGTTGGCGAAAGCTCATCCAACCCGAGCCCGGCCATCTCGGCGAACCCGGTGATCTGGGCATAGAGCGCATCGAGCTCGGTATCGCCGGGCTCGAAGACCATCGACGCCGAGATGCCGGTGTCGTTGGCATCCAAGCGGATCGCGGTGCCCGCGGTCAAGATATCCCACCCCGCGAGCATCCCCTGCCCTTGGAATGGTTCTAGATCCAACTCATCGACCAAGTCCGCAAGCCGAGCCTTGAGCAGCTTGACCGTATCCATCATCTGCTGATCGGCCTCCGACACCGGCCAGCTATAAAGCCCCTCGCAATGGAACTCGAGCATCGGCCCGGTATCTTCACTTTGGACACCCAAGACGGGCATCGAAGCAAGACACGATACAAGAACGGAATACAATACGGTGCGACGCATAACAGGCCCCTTTGCAAATCGGTAGTAGACGAACACCTAGTCTACCACCAAACAGACCAGAGTTATACACTTTGTATCAAGTTTGATCGGAAATCATACCTATGCCCACCACCACCTCCCCCTACATCCCCACGCCTCAATCCCGCACCATCCGCGCGCCCCACGGCTCGGAGATCACCTGCAAGACCTGGCAGGCCGAGGCGGCCATGCGAATGCTGATGAACAACCTCGATCCAGAGGTCGCTGAGCATCCAGAATCCCTCATCGTCTATGGCGGACGCGGACAAGCCGCCCGATCGTGGGAAGCCTACGACGCGATCATCGACACACTCCAACGCCTCGAACCCGACGAAACACTCCTCGTCCAATCCGGCAAACCCGTCGGCGTCGTACAAACAACCACCGACTCGCCCCGCGTGATGATCGCCAACTCGAACCTCGTCCCCCACTGGGCGACGCAGGAACACTTCGACGAACTGGCCGCCAAGGGTTTGATGATGTACGGGCAGATGACCGCTGGGTCATGGATCTACATCGGCACCCAAGGCATCCTGCAAGGCACCTTCGAAACCTACGCCGAGTGCGCCAAGCTCAACTTCGGCGGTTCGCTCGCAGGAACCCTCAATGTGACGGGCGGATGCGGAGGCATGGGCGGGGCACAACCCTTGTCGATCACCCTCAACGGCGGCGTTTGCCTCATCGCCGATGTCGATCAATCTCGACTCGATCGTAGATTGGCTGACAACTACCTCGATGAGATCATCGAAGACCTCGACGCCGCGATCGACCGGGCACTCGAACTCAAAGCACAGAAAGCCGCGATCTCAGTCGGGTGGTGCGGCAACGCGATCACACTCCTCAACCGGCTGATCGAACGCGACATCACCCCCGACACCCTCACCGACCAAACCAGTGCCCACGATCCACTCCAAGGGTACTGCCCGATCGAATACTCATTTGCAGAAGCCAACCAAGCCCGGCTCGATGACCCAGAGGGCTATCAAAAGCTTTCCCTCGCCTCGATGCGCAAGCATGTCGAAGCGATGGTCGAACTCCAGTCCCGCGGCGCGATTACCTTCGACTATGGCAACAACATCCGCCAGCGTGCTTTCGACGAAGGTTTCAAGGAGGCCTTCAGCTTCCCCGGGTTCGTCCCCGCCTACATCCGCCCACAGTTCTGCCTCGGACGAGGCCCATTCCGATGGTGCGCCTTGTCGGGCGATCCGATGGACATCTACAAAACCGACTACGCCCTCTTGCAACTCTTCCCCAAAGGCGACGGCGGGTACAACGACCGACTCCACAACTGGCTCCTGGGGTGCCATGCCAATCCGGAAG
>WFPK01000043.1 GCA_015487555.1 Phycisphaerales bacterium | reverse complement strand
CTGAGGAAGGTGGAGATATCGAAGAAGTTGAGGAGGCCGAAGGGCTCAGCGAGATCGGCAGCGTTGCATCCCAAAGCCAGCTCGCTTACATCGCCGGTGATGACAATCGCGTAGCCTTGCGGACCTTGGTTGACTGCGGTGGCTTTGACCTTGAGGATGTATTCGCCCGCGCCGGTTGCTGGGAGCATGACCATTTCGACATTGTTGATCGCATCGGGCGAGCCTCCCAATGCGGAGACGCCGTTGGTGATGTTGTTGCCGATGAGCACATCGCCCGAGGGCATGATGACTTCGAGGTCGAGGTTATTGACAGGCGTGAAGGCCGCGTTGGGCGCCGCTGGGGGATCGTGCCAGACGAGGGTTGCTTTGAGTGGCTCGGTGACTGAGTTGACGGTGAAGTTGAGGACGAACTCATCGTTGGTGTTCATCGCTTCGTTGCCCGCGTTGCGGACATCGCGCACGATAAGCGAGCTTGAATCTCCTGCGAAGTAGAGCGCGTTATCGAGCAGCACCCGTCCCCACCCTTCACGGTTCGATGGATACCCCGCGATGCCGGTCATATCGACCGAGGAGTTGAGCAGGGTTGCTTTGAGCAGTGCGCCCGAGGGGGTGAACCCATCGTCAGATTCAGCGAGTCCTGAGGGGTAGTACCCGTCTTCAAAGTATTGGCGTGTGAGCGCTGCTGCCCCGGCGATGGCGGGCGCAGCCATGGAGGTACCGGTGAGTCCGGTGGTGCTGCAGGTTGTCGATGAGTTGGCCGACTGCGTGTTGCACCCCGGAGCGAAGATTTCGGGTTTGCGTCGCCCATCAGCGGTTGGGCCTTGCCCGCCCGAGCAGAATGAGTCCTGGTTATTGGCATCGAGCGAAGCGCCGACAGCCAGGCAGTTCTTGGCGTTTTCAGGAGTTCGCAGCGAGCTCATATTGGTGACCGCGAAGATCACGAGGTTGTCGTCGTTGTCGAAGGAGAAGGCGTCGATGGACCTTGCCAATCCGGTGTAGGCGGTGGTGCCGTCGTCGCCCCAGGAGTTGGTGTGGATGGCAGCGCCTTGGGAATAGTGGAGGGTGAGCCTGGCGTTCATCGCCGAGAACGAGAACGAAGGCGGGGTATTGAAGATCAGGCGGGCCATGTAGGCGACGCCCCGGGTGTCATCGTTGACATTGTTATCTCCGAGCACGGTTCCTGCGACATGGGTGCCGTGGAAGTCGGAGCCCTGCGAGGTGTTGTATGCCTGGATTTTGCGATGGTTATCGCCGATGGGATCACCCTCGGGATCGGTGAAGGAGCAATGGGAGACCTTGACGCGCCCGTCCATGACCGCAACGAGCTGGTTTTCGCCATGGATCCCCGCGTCGTAGACGGGGAATGAGCCGTTGATATTGGATTGGACGATCCACCGATTGGTGGAGTTTCGCATGGTGATTTCGGGTGCCGATTCGATCCATTGGATGGCATCGAGTTTGGCCAGTGCGCGGACAGCATTTTCTGAGCCGATGATTTCGATCATGAACCGATCGCCAACGAGCTCGTTGCGGACGACTTTGATGCCGGGTTGGGCATCGAGTGCGTTGAGTGCTTGTTTGATATGTTCGCCTGCGAAGAGGTAGGCGTGGGCCGCGATATCGCCGTTGGCTGCGAGGGCTTTTCGGGACTGGGTTTGGAGGACGCGTTTGCCCAGTTGCGGGTCGATCTTCCAAGCGTCATCGAAGCCGACGAGGTGGGTGACGAAGGGGATCGTGCGCAGGGCGTTGATGTTGGCGTCCTTGAGCTTGACGACATAGGCGTTCTCGGGGAGGTAGTCGCCCAGGTCTGCCCCAGCAGCTTCGAGCCAAGCGCGCTTGGCCGGGGTGATGGGCCCATCGAGCACGATGACCATGCGATCGGGGAGCTGTTGAAGCTGAGGCTGGTTGGGCGCTTTGGCATTGGGGAGCGTCGCGAGATCGACGGTTCCCGCTTTGAGCTCGAGCACAGGCGAGTCATTGCCCAACGCGATGGTGGTGCTGCTGAGGGCAACGAGTAGTGCGATATGGATGGATCTTGTGTAACGGTGTCGGTTGGATTTCATCAGGCACACTCCCTGTGGGCGCAAAGATTCGCGCTCGTATCGTATGTTTTCGCTGATTTTCAGCATCGGCTCGGCACGCGGTCAACACAAGCGTGCGCAGAAGAGAAAGATACCCGAGTGGGTCTTCGTGTCCATATACGCAGGATATGGGCTTTGGATCCCTGCCCATGCCGATAACAGAGGATTGATTTGGTCTTCTACCGCTCAGGCTGCGCTCATCCGGGAGAGCTCGGCGTGCTTCTTCCCGATCGCCAGTGCCCGCTTCTTGGCCTGCGGACGGGCTTTGGCGGTCTGGATCACCCGATCGAGCTTGGTCTTGCGGAGCACCTTGGCGATTTCTCTGGGCAGGTTATAAAGCACCAAGACTCCGCCGACGCGTTCGAGATCGGCGCTCAGCTCGGCGAAGGCCCCCAGACAGCTCGACGCCAGCGAGTCCATCCCACGCATCGAGAACATCACCAAAGGCGGATTGCCCGGCGAATGAAGCCCCACGATCTCGGCGCGGAGCTGCTTGGTATCGAGCGAACGGAGATTCCCCGCGATCAACCGGGCGCGATAGACCTGGCCGTCCTTTCGGATCGACAAGAGCTTGGTGGTGGGTTTGCGACTCTTTGACGAGGATTCGGCGTCCCCGCCAGTTTTCGAGTGGTGTCCAAGTTCAATCCGCACAGCGATATCCCCAAAGTCCCAGAACACATCCCCAGAACAGGGCTGTTCGAGTCACCAAGATGGATCGCAAATCTGTCCTTTGCCACCGATCTGGGCGTGCAAAGCCCACAGCATGCCTTTCGAGGTGGGGTTGGAGGGATGAGCGTGGGTGGGCGGGTAGCTCAGCCTTTGGCGCTGCCTGGCTCGGGCTCTGTCAGCGCATCGGTGAGGGTGCGCAGGGCAGCGAGGGTCTGGGCTGAGACATGGTGCTCGATACCTTCTGCGTCGATCTGGGCCTGGCGATCTTCGACCCCGATGGCGCGGAGGAAGGCGAGAACGACCTGGTGCCTCTGGTGTGATGCTTGGGCCATTTGGCGTCCAGCATCGGTGAGTTCGATCGGTTTGCGGGGTTCGGTGGTGACGAGTCCCTCTTTGCAAAGCCTGGCGATGATCCGCGTAACGGTGACATGGCTGACCCCCATGACCTGGGCGAGCTCGCCCACCCGGGCAACCTGCCGATCTTCGATCAGCTGGGCGATCGCTTCGACATAATCCTCCGCGGTTTCATCGCGATGGGCCCTGCGCGTGGAGTGGAACCGCTCGGAGGGCTCGATGCGTTCCGGGTTCTGTTCGTGGGCAGGGGTGTCCATATGCTCAGAGTGTAGGCGACGGGGGGCGGGCGACGGGCGATAGGCGATAGAGGGCGGAGGTGGGGCACCCTACAAAGAAGAGCCCAGAGCCATCAGACACGGCCTAGTTGCAAGGCGATTGGACCCCAGCGATGAAATCGGTGATATCCAAGAAGTTGATTTCCGAGTCGCCGTTGATGTCGGCCTGCTTGTCTCCCGAAGCGAATGCCCGGAGGAGCTCGGAGATATCGAAGTAGTTCAGATCGCCGTCTTCGTTGAGATCGAGCTGATGGTAGGCGTAGACCGTGATTTCCTGATCGGCAGCCACATCTTCAAGGATCGTCACCGACCCGTCGTTCCACTCGATCCGAACCGAATCGACCGATTCGAGCAGCTCGAGTCCAAAGTGGGCGGTGAGCTCGGATTGGCCCAGATATCCGCTGGCGCCATCGACGACATAGAGGTGGTCTTTGCCCGCATAGGTCGCGATGATCCGCGTGCCGTATCCCATCGGCGCCAGGCACGGGTGGTTGTCGGTGTTGAGGTTGATGCGGAGGTACCGGGTGAACTCATCGAATGGGAGGTCATTGCGATAGATGCGGAAGGGCCCGCCGTTGTCGACAAAGGCCAGGTCGAGATCGCCGTCCTTGTCATAGTCGAACTGGATGAGCCCGCGTCCGTTGATGTTGAAGGTGAGTCCGGTGCTGTTGGCGATGTCGGCGAAGTTGCCCATTCCATCGTTGGACCAGAGCCGTGTGGGCACGCTTGGCCATGAGGGCCAGCCGCCGGTGGCCACGATGTCGATGTCGCCGTCGTTGTTGTAGTCGCCGCTGGCGGTGCCCCATCCCCATCCGTTGTCGCCCACGCCTCGCTGCATAGCCTCGTCAACAAAGATCGGGGTGTTGGCTTTGTTGTTTCCTGCGCCCATGAAGAGGGTGTTGAAGTAGCTCGATGTTTCGACATAGATATTGGTGATGAACCAATCGAGGAGCCCGTCGCCGTTGTAGTCCGCGACGGTCGCGCCCATTGCGTTGTTGTCGGTATTGATCCCAGATTCTTCGGTGGTATCGCGGTAGGAGATCTGTCCGCTTTCATCTGGGCCGTTGTTGGTGTAGTAGTGCGAGGTGGTGAAGTCGGCTGCCAGGAGCAGCTCGGGGTACCGATCGCCGTTCATATCGACAAACTTGGGTGTGAACCCGCGGATGATGGTTGGGTTCTTGGGCAAGACAGTCTCGGAGACATTGGTGAAGTGTCCGGTGCCATCGTTTTCATAGACGCGGTTGCCGCCTTCGAAGAATCCCCATGTGGCGATGTACATATCGAGATCGCCGTCGAGATCCATATCGCCGAAGCACACGCCTTTGCCGCCGACGATTCCGAAGATGTCGTTGACGCCTCGCTTGAGTGCTTGTTCGGAGAATGAGTATTGTCCGGTTTTGTCTGGGCCGTTGTTGATGTAGAGGAGGTTTTTGCCGCGGACGCCCTGGACACCCGAGGGCCCATAGGAGACGACATAGAGATCGGGGAGCCCGTCGTTGTTGACATCGCCGACAGCGCTGCCGACCCCAAAGTGCGCATAGGCGATGCCGTAGAGCTCAGCTTCGTCGATAAATGTTCCGTCTTGCTGGTTGATATAGAGCATGTCGGGCACGGTGCCGAGCCCGGAGATATAGAGATCAGGCCAGGTATCGTTGTTGAAATCGCCAACACTCATCCCCCCAGCCATCATCCCGTGCATCCCGGTGTACCCGATCGCAGGGACGGTGGTGGCGTTGATCCCGGTTTGCTGATTGACCAGCACATAGAGGGGGTCGAGTGCGCTCGCCGGGGCGATCGCCCCGCAGAGCACAGCTGTCGGCACGAGTGCTTTGGTGAGCTGAGTGCGTTTTCGGTTAAGTCTCTGGCCTTTGAACATACTGAACCCTTCCCCGTTTTTTCTTCCTCGTTTTTCTTTTGAGCGAACATATCCCTACTTGGCAGGCTGCCGATGCAGGGTGCTCCAAAGGTACCACGGGCGGAGGTGAATTGGAAGAAAATTCAAGACCAATCGGGGCAGAATGGAGTCATTTCGCACCATCGAGGCCCGATGCCCGAGGCGATGGATCGCCAGAGGCGTTGGAGTATCCCGATAACCGATCAGCACGCCCTAGCCATTTGCAGCCAGAGGTTTTTTTCTTGGCACCCTCCGTTTGACCCGCTGCTCCTGAATCGCGGTGGATTCGCCCCGTAGAGCGCCAAGCGCTCGCACCGGCCCATCGACAATCCGCTCGAAGGCCATCTCGGCGTTGGGCTTTGAATACTCGGTGCCGATGAAGTGTCTTTCCATCGCATGGGCGATCACGCCGGTGGTGCCCGAGCCCAAGAATGGATCGAGCACGGTGTCGCCGGGGTTTGATGAGCAGGCGATGACGCGGTGGAGGTAGAGTTCGGGGAGTTGATTGTCGTGTTTGGCGCGTCGTTCTTTGTTGTTGCCTTGGATGCGTCCCCAGTAGGGCCCGTACCACACATCCATTGGCACGCGCATCCCTGCGGGCATGCCGTCTTTTTTGGATTCGGTGCGCAGGTCGCCATAGACGGCGCGCCGGTCGGATTCTTCGAGGATCGGATCACTGTTCCAGGTTCGGTTGTTGGGGTCTTTGCAGAAGTAGAGCGCGTGGACCTTCGAGTTGATGAACTTGCCTTTGGTGTTCTGCCCGAACCGGTAGTGCCAGATGCACCAGTTGACCATATGAAGCCCGATGGATTTGAGATGCACGACGATCTCGGCTGCGCTGTCGTCGGGGATGTTGACCCACATCGAACCCGTCGGCGACAACGATTGTGCGCACAGATCGAGCCACGCATAGGTGAAGTCGAGGTATTCCTTGCGTGACATCGCCGCGTCGTCCCAGGCGTCGCCAGTCTCGTGGCGATCATAATCACGGGCCCAGTTGAAGGGCGGGTCGGCGAAGACGAGATCGACCGACTGATCTTTGACCTGTTGGAACTTGAGCAGCTGCTCCCGGCAATCGCCGATGCGGACAGCTGCGATTACGCCGGTGTCTGGGTGGGTGCAGGTGAGATCGGGTTTGGAAATCTTTGGTTTGGGCATAGCAAGTCCGTGAGTCTATGCCAAGGTACTCGATTGCGCCACAAAGCGCAAGTGGGTACTTGGGTCAATCTGCTTTGGGCTCACAGACCAAGACCCGGATCGGCTTGCCCATGTGCCTCGCCGCGAGCACCGCGAGGGGGCGCTTCGTCTGAAGCACATGCTTTCGGCACGCTTTGGGACGCTTGAAGAAGGCGTCGGAAGCGGTCTTGCCGAGCCGACCGCGCAGCCGATTGGTGAACGAATCGAGGACTTCGATGCGGAGGATGACATCAATCGCTCGTTTTTTAGTGATCTGCACGCCCATGCGGAACGATTCGCCGTCGGCCAGGGTGGGGGGGAACTCGACGGTGCGAAAGGCCCGCAGCCATTCGATCGCAGCATACCCGCCATCGGGGGCGTACCGGATCACTCGGATTTGATGGAGACTTGGCGTGGGCATCATGGTTCCTTCTTTGATCCTATCCTTTGGGCGATGGCTGCGCCACCCGATCAACCCGAATCCCATACGCACACGCTGAGCGTGATGATCCCATGCCGAAACAACACCCGGACGATCGGGCGGGTGCTCGAATCGGTCAAAGGGCTGGCGACTCAACTCGTCGTGGTGGATTCGGGCTCGAGCGATGACACGATGGACTTGGTGCTCGCGTGCCGAGCGTGGACGGGCGATGATCGGTGCGAGGTGGTGCTGATCGAAACCACCTGGCGCGGGTATGTGCGGACCAAGCAGCTCGCGCTCGATGCGTGCACGCACGAGTTTGTGCTTTGGATTGATTCCGATGAGCCGGTGACGCCTGAGCTTGCCGATGGGATCCGCGATGCGATGGTGCGGGGGGTCGACGCGGGCATGGTGAATCGCAAGGTCGAATACCAAGGGCGAATCCTCGAACACTGCTGGCAGCCCGAGCACAGGCTCCGCTTTGTGCGCACAGCATTGGCCAAGCAGGACAAAGCCCGGTTCGCAGGCAAGACGCATGACTATCTCGAAGTCGATCCGCCGATCAAGCCTGGGCTGATCCCCGGCACCTTGATTCACAACTCCTTCGAGACCTTCGCCCAGCATCTCGAAAGCCAACGCCACTATTCGTATATCTTCGCCAAGGCGCTCCACGAGCAGGGCAAGCGGGGCAGCGCATGGAAGATCCTCACCTCACCTGCGGGCGCGTTCTTGAAGCAGCTTGTGCTCAAGGGTGCCTGGCGCGATGGGTATGCGGGGTGGTTGTGCGCCGGGACTTCAGCAGCCGGGGCACTGATGAAGCACATGATGCTCTATGAGATGGGGCGAGGTGGGGAGTAAGGGAGAAGATTTTACCACAGAGCACACAGAGCACACAGAG
>WFPK01000042.1 GCA_015487555.1 Phycisphaerales bacterium | reverse complement strand
CTACTACCCCCACTACCCTCCACTACCGGTTTGCCCCCCCTGTTTTATCCACCGAATAAATCTGCTTCTCGGGTTTTGCAACGATTGGTCGTGTCCCGATGGCACTCAGATGCCTCGACGAACGCTGTGACTCGTCGTCATTGGGCGCTGTTGTATGCCCAGCAACCTCTTTTTGGTTTTGCATTTGGTTTTGCATGGTTTTTGTACGACCAAATGGCAGCGTCCAGATTTCGAGCGATTGAGAAGCGCTCAGGTATGGTCCAGACACGACCTAGTTGCCAAGCTCATCGACATCGCGCACGCCGAGCCGATTCATCAGCCCATCGAAGTGATCGAGGTCATAAAACTCGATCGTAATGCTGCCTTTGGTTCCTGACCGATCGGTTTTGAGTTTCACCTTGGTACTCAACTGCTCCCCGAGCCGATCCTCTAAATCATGCAGCACCGATTCAAGGCGAGAAACCTCCCCACTTGTTCCACGAACTACCATTGGAGACAATGGGGTACTTTGCCCATCATTTGATGCAGCCACCTTTTCAAGTAGACGAACATTCCATTCTTCTTGAAAGGCCTGGCGCGCCAACATCACCCGCCGATGGGGATCATTGCATGAGAGCAACGCCTTGCCATGCCCAGCGCTGAGCTGCCCTGAAGCAATCATTGTTTGAATCTCCTCGTCGAGCTCGATGAGCCGAAGTAAGTTGGCCACTGACGATCGGCTGATTCCTACCCGGTTGGCGATCTGCTCCTGGGTCATTGAAAATCCCTCAGCCAGCAGCGCAAACCCATTGGCCCGCTCGATCGGGTTGAGGTCTTCGCGCTGGATGTTCTCGATCAATGCCAGCTCGGCGGATTGGAGATCGTTCGCTTCGAGCACGATTGCCCGGATATGTGTCTGTCCACCTTGGCAGCTCGCCCGCCATCGCCGTTCGCCTGCGATGAGCTCATACCCGGCGTCAACCCGACGCACCACGATCGGCTGCATTAGCCCATGCTCAATAATCGACTCGGCGAGCTCTTCGAGTGACTCTTCAGAGAAAACCCGTCGAGGCTGATGCGGGTTGGGCCTGATGTGCATCACCTCAAGCTCCACCACATGCCCGTCGGCGGGTTCAGATGCAATAGTGTTCACAATCTGTTCGGTATTCACATTGTTTGTCACCTGGACCGGCGTCAAGGCCGACTGGTCGACCAGGGCACTGAGTCCGCGTCCGAGTTTCGAGCGGGCGCGTTTGGTTTTGCGCGAAGGGTTGGGGGGTGGGGTGCTCATTGATGCCTCCTGGTGTATTTTCAACGCGGTATATTTCGATGCGGTACTTACCCAGCAGAAAGGATAGCCGATTTTCGTAGGCATAGCATGGAGTATGGAATCAAAGAAAACGATTGAAGTCATCGCCCGCGGGCTTGTGCTCGACCGCGGGCGGGTATTGATGTGCCGAAACATCAAGCACAACTATTGCTACCTCCCCGGCGGGCATGTCGAGTTCGCTGAAAAGGCCCGCGATGCGCTCATTCGTGAGTTCAAGGAAGAGACCGGGCTCGATTCGATTGCAGGCCCCCTGCTGCTCACCACCGAGCAGTGTTTCCATGAAGATTCAAGTGCCGCCGCGCCAATCCACCACGAAATCAATGTGGTGTTCCATGTGGAACAATTGGGCCCATCCAAGGCCCCACCCGAAACGGTGCCGAGCATCGAAGACAAGATCGAGTTCATCTGGGTTGACCTGGCCCAGCTCCCCGAAACCGATGTCCGCCCAGACGAGATCAAAGCCTGGCTGATGAGTGGGGGGGCAACCCAGAAATCCCAAGGCCCCTGGCTCAGTGGTTTCGACTCCCCCGCGACCAACATGCACTAGGCCATGTCTGATGGCTCGTTTATCAATCTGCATCTGGGTGCCACGACTCGCCCGAAGGGCGCAGTCGTGTTCTTTGATGGCGGAAAAACCAAAGCACGACTGCGCCCAAGACGGCGAGTCGTGGCACCCGATGGGATGTTTTTGAGCCGGCAGACACGGGCTCATCGCCCCAGCGGGGAGAGTTCTACCAGACGCCACAGCTTGACCATTCTGGGCAAACACGCCTTGGTTTATGTTATGCGCAAAGTTCGAAAGCACCGCTTGCCCTTCGAGAGAAGCTGCCCCACCCCTCTTAGGGGGGTGGAACCCAAGTGATCGGCGCAGCACAACCGATTCTGTTTGGAACTTTGGCTTTGGGCTGAAATCCCTTGTTCATCAGGCCGAGGTCATCATCAGATGCCTTTTCCGAGCTCCAATTCGACCAGCACTTCTAGGTTGCCCAGCCCGGAGCGCTGCTCCTCGCTCTCCGCTTCGGTGCTCGATGAAATCGAACAGATCGGCTCTTTCCTGAGCTCGATCGAATCTCACTTCGACCAGGCATCGAACCTCGCCGAGCTCGGCGTGTTCTCCTCGATGTTTGCCCATGAGGTCAACAACCTGATGACCCAGGTCGGCGGCCGAGCCCAGCTCGCGCTGATGAATATGGATCAACCCGAAATGATCGTCCGGGCCCTCGAGCTCGCCTGCCATGCAAGCGCCCAGATCGCCCAGCTCTCCGAAATCTTCCTCGAAGCTGCCGATGCCGATTCGCCCCATGCTGGGCAGTTCGCCCTGTCGGATATCCACAAACGGGCGATCGAGTTCATCGCCGATCACGATATCCAGGCCTATGGCTTTACGCTGGATGCCGATGTGGATGATTTGAAAATCTCGGCCCCCCCTATCCTCCTCCAGCAAGTCCTCCTCAACCTCTACCTCAACGCCATCCGGGCCATTGAAGAATCAACAGCGCCTGGCCCTCACCAGATCACGACGCGCGTTGAGCAGATTTGCCCCAGCGAAAACTGTTCCCCGTGGAACACGCCGAGGGTCCGGATCACGGTCGAGGATACCGGGATCGGAATGGATGCCCAGCAAATCGAACAGGTGTTCCGCACCCCACTTGGCTCGCTGTCGGCCCAAAGCTCAACCAAACCCAACGAACGCGGGCGCGGACATGGGCTCGGGTTGTCGGTGTGCAAAAAACTCCTCGCCCAGGCCGACGGCTCGATCGAAGCCCACTCAACCCCAGGCAAGGGCACCCAAATGGTCATCACGCTACCCGATGCCGACTCGGGCTCTAAAGACTCGGCCTAAGGTTGCACCTGATGGCTTGAGCGATTGGTTGGCGACTCAGGCGTCGGCGATGGGGACGATATCGCCCGCGAGGAACTCGACGCGGACCGCATCGCCGGGTTCGGGGTGGACCGCTGAGGTTGAGCCATAGGGATTCATCTCGGCGATTTTGATCGGCGGGCAGCCTTTGATCTCGACGAGGTGCTGGGCGGTTTCGCCCAGGTAGGTTGTCTCTAAGAGTTTTCCTGGCAAGGTGTTGGGTTCGCCGTCTCTGCGCAACCGGATGGCTTCGGGACGGATGGAGAGCAGGTTTTGTTTGGTGTTTGTTTCTGCGTTTTCTTGGCGAGGACCGAGGAACTGGCCTGCTTGAACCTGGTAGGTCGAAGCACCGTCGGTTCCATTGATGGGTTGGGCTTCGATGAGGTTGGTCTCGCCGAGGAACTCGGCGACGAACCGGGTCTTGGGCGAGCGGTAGAGCTCGCGGGGGGTGCCAACTTGCATAATTTTCCCTGATCGCAGCAGCGCGACCCGGTCGGCCATCGAGAGGGCTTCTTTCTGGTCGTGGGTCACATAGACCGTTGTGATCCCCGAAGCTTTGCAGACATTACGGATTTGATGGCGCAGGTCATTGCGGAGTTTGGCATCAAGATTCGATAAAGGTTCGTCGAGCAAGAGCACATCGGGCTTGATGACCAGGGCGCGGGCCAGGGCGACGCGTTGTTGCTGCCCGCCTGAGAGCTCGTTGGGTTTGCGATGGGCGTATTCTTCCATCTGCACCGCTGCGAGTGCTTCGAGGACGCGCTGGTCTTTTTCGGGGTTGGGGACTTTGCGGACATTGAGTCCAAAGGCCACATTGCCCGCGACAGTCATGTGAGGCCAGAGCGCATAGGACTGGAAAACCATCCCGGTGTTGCGCTTATTGGGCGCGTTGTGGGTGACATCTTGCCCGTTGAATGCAACCTGCCCGCTGGTGGGGTCGATGAACCCTGCGATCATACGCAGGAGGGTTGTTTTGCCACACCCTGATGGGCCCAGGAGAAAAAAGAGCTCTCCGGGTTCGATGGTCAGGGTGAGATTATCGACAGCAGCGGTGGCTTTGGAGCCTGAGCCGAAGACTTTGACGAGGTTATGAATCGTGATTTGTGTACCCATAGAGGGACATCATAGCGATGGAATTGTGGTAGACTCTTGGTGTGGCATCCAACAAGAAACAAACTTCCTCCTCGGCAATGCAGCTGCCCAAGGACCCGTTGGACCCGTTGGATCGGTTGCGTTCGTTGCGCAGGCGTCCTGAACGGGCGCGTGGGCTTGGCGATGACCTGGCCGTTGCGATGCACTCGATGAAGAAAATCTCCGCAAGCGAGCAGGCTGCCAGCGATGCCTGGGCAGCGGTGGTGCCCGATACGATCGGGGATTGCACGAGGATCGGGGGACTTCGGGCGGGGAAGCTGATTGTTTTGGTGCCCAGCAGCGCCCATCGGCATGTGGTGGATCGTTGGCTCGGCAGTGGGGGATTGAGCTCATTACAGGCCTTGGCGCGGGTGCCTATTGGCAGCGTGGTGCTCAAAATCTCGTCTGAATTGGGCTGAATCTGAGAAACCCATCGAGTTTCCTACGAAAACCCTTTGACAAGTCCACTGATTTCGGGGATGCTGGTGTATCGCCGGCGTCGTGGTCGTCGATGACAACTGATCGCACACACCTGAGCTGCTCGCTCCAGATGACTGCCCGTGCTGCACACACGGGTCGTCGAATGGGGACGATCTGGGGTCTTGGGATACACACTCTGCACTTTGGGTATCTTGATTGGCTGGTGTTGCGACGCTGTGTTCTGTTGGCTACTACTCCTCCTGGGTATGACAACAGAACACTCCGGGCGGTGTCTTCTCGTGGGGATACCGCCTTTTTTCATTGGAGAAGGGATGAGGGATCATGCAAGAGGCCTCGTCACCTGTAGAGCACGCGCACCGGGGCGATCTCTTTATCTTGCCCCTCCCCGCGCCCTCGCGGGGAGGTGGCACGCGCAGCGTGACGGAGGGGTGTCTTTGTGAATGGAATAGGTTTGTTGGGGAAGAGGGGGAAGCAAGAGAGGACGCCCCTCCGACCCGACTTCGTCGGCCCCCCTCTCCGCGAGGGCGCGGGGAGGAGCAAGACCAATCTATTTCCTATTGCCCAAGGCTTTCATGCACCTGCCAATAGTGCTTGAACGACTTGGCGAAGGAATACGACTTCATCGCTTCGATGCCGGCTTGGCCCATTGCGTTGCGCTTGGTGTCGTCGAGTGCGAGCTCGACGATGGTTTGGATCCAGCGTTCATCCGAATCGGGCTCATCGACGGGGAGGACGAACCCGGTGCGTTGGTCTTCGACGATTTCCTTTGGGCCCCCCTGGTCGGTGACGATCACCGGCAAGCCCGATGCTTGGGATTCCATAACAACCTGCCCCAGCGTGTCGGTGGTGGAGGGGAAGATGAACAAATCGCACGACGCGTAGAGGGTGGCCAGCTCGGCGCCTTTGTGAAAACCCAGGAAGTGGGTGTGGTGGTCTTTGAGGTTGGATTCCATCTGGTTGCGGTATGGGCCGTCGCCGATGATGATGAGGTCGATGGACTTGCCTGCGTGCTCGACGCGTTCGACGACCTTGGGCCAGATCGCTTCGAGCATCGGCAGGTTTTTCTCGGTGCTCACGCGCCCGCAGAATACGGCCTTGATCGAATCGCGCGCGATGCGGTGTTGATCCCAGATTGAAGGATCACGCCGGGTTGGGTCGAACCTGGTGTTGTCGAATCCGGGGGTGAGGCGGATGAGTTTGTCTTTGTCGATGCCGATGGATTCGAGGCGGTGGGCGTAGTCGGCGCTGCGCGAGAACACAAAGCGGAACTGTTTGTAGAAGGTGCCCATGAGCAGGCGGATGGCTGAGGAGGCGAATCGGTTGTCGAAGAGCTCGTCGATGTAGGCGGGGAAGTCGGTGTGATAGACGCCGACGATTGGGATGCGCATGAGTTTGGCAGCGAGCATGCCGACCATGCCGACCGGGCCTGGGGTCGAGATGTGGATGACGGTGGGGCGGTACTCGTCAGCTGCGCGGAGCATAGCGATCAGTGGGGGGAGGGCCAGATCGAGCGTGTCGTAGCCCGGCATTTTCATCGCGAAGATTGGGTCGAAGTTGACGAGGTTCTCGACTTGAGGCATCTCCATGCGTGTGGAGGTGAAAACCTTGAGGTTGCGGTTGGTGTCGTGTGCGGCTTGGGCGATGTTCTGGATGAATCGGCATACGCCGTTGATGTCGGCGAGGGTGTCGGTGAACTTGAGTACGCGGGTGGTGTGGGGGGGCATGGGGGGAAGTGTAGGAGG
>WFPK01000041.1 GCA_015487555.1 Phycisphaerales bacterium | reverse complement strand
GTGCTGATCGGGCGATTCATCGGGCATGGGGGAATATAGACCTGTGATTCGTTGGGATTTGTGCAGACACCAAAAAAGCGAAACCCGGCCCCACTCACTGGGCCGGGATCGCGCATACCTGATTGGAGATGCGTAGGTCATCTCCAAACAGGAAAGGAAGTCAGGTATTTATCGTCGGCGTTTGGTGCCGACAAAGGAGCCCATCGCCAGCAACAACAATGATCCCGGCGCAGGCACCGCACGGATGGATTGATCGAGTGATCCGACCCTTCCTGAGAGGTCTGGGCCGTACTGGAAGTTGAGCTCGATGAATCCGGATTGGTATCCATCGAGCGGGTTGCCCGCCAGATCGCCGACGAAGACTTCGTAGCTCGCATGGTGCGGGCCTTTGACCTCTGTCGCGTACCAGTTATGGATCATGGTGCCGTTCCATTGCCAGGTATCGGTGCTTGATCCGGTGCCGAGGATTTCGTCGAAGGATGCCTGTTCGAAGACCGAAAGGTGCTCGGACATCGAGATCGTCCGCACGAAGATTCCTGACATCGGAGGCAATGAGATGAACCCATTGGCCATCCACCCGAACTGTCCGTTGTATCCCAGATCATTGAGCACGCTCGGGGCCCCGGTGAATGTGCCGGGGTTGTCCTGCATGGTGACCGTGGACATCGAGGGGGACTCGAAGGTGACGAATATCTGGTTCTGGAAGAGGGTGACGAGCAGATGGGACATCGGCCCGCCGAGTGTTGGGGTGTCTGCCAAGGCTGACGAACCCAATATACCCAAGGCAGCTGCTGCGGTGATGAGTGGTTTCATATCATGCTCGCTTTCTGCGCGTGGCGACCAGGGAGCCCATGCCCAGCAGGGCCAGAGCCGATGGGGACGGGACTGCTCGGAAGTTGAGCGTGACGGCTCCATCGGTGAACCCGGCGACGGCATCGCCATTGGCGTCGCCGACATAGATGCGGTAGGTTGCTTCGTAGTCTCCGAGCTCGGCAGCACTGTACCAGTTGTGGGTCATCATGCCGTCCCATTGCCAGTTGAGGTCTGAGCCTGCGGTGCCAAAGATCGGATCGAATGTCTGCATGCCGACCATCATTCGTCGTCCGCCTTCGTAGGTGCTCAGCCCGGCGGATTGTGTGGTCATCTCGATCCAGATCGAGTTGCCCATTCCGGGATCGACGATGCCGTCGAGCATCCATCCGTACTGATCGGAGTAGTACTGGTCGTTGAGTGCGCTGGCGTTGCCGTCGTATGTTTCGCCTGCGAAGCGGAGCATCTCGACGGGATTGTCGGCGCTGGTCATGACATGGGCATGAAGGGCGTTGTCGGCGTCCATCGAGACCATGATGTGCTCCATCGGCCAGGTGTGGGTGTTGGGCAGCCCGGCGAGGGTTGATGCTGCGACGGTGGCGATGGTCATGGAGGAAACGATTGTGTTGGTGATATTCATGGTAAAAACCTTTATGAAAATGGGTGATTAGTCAGGGTGAACAAACAGTTTGTTGGTCATGGGATTCCATTGATCCCGGTCCGATTCTGGGTCGTAGGTTTCTTTGAGCGAGGCGTTGGCTGCGTGTCCATCGAGGTAGGCATAGCCCGATGCGTTGTGGTGCCGATCGGCAGCGACTTCGCTTGTCGGATCCACTCCTGCGGTTCGCCAGAAGTGGGCCATGATATGATCGCGTGAGGACGATTCGGTGAGCCCGCCCATGAGCACGGTGCTCGTCGGGTGAGGTGAAGCGAAGCGTTTGCGAAAGGGCACCTGATTCGAGGCTCCCGATCGCGCCGGGTTGATCTCGGCGAGGGTGAGCTCGAAATACACATTCATGCCATAGCTCAATGCGGGCATCGAGAAGGGCAATCCGGGCTGCTCGATCGGGCTCTCGCGTCGATCGTGTGGGCACCGGTAGTGTGTATTGGTTGCATCCCACCATCCCCGATTGTCCCAGGTATAGCTCGTGCCCTCGAAGGGGCGTCCGGTGATGGGTTCGTAGAGTGTCGCTGCCCAGGGCAGCGACGAGAACCCGGCCGAGTGGCTTGATTGTGGGAGCAGGTCCTTGTTGTCGTCGGCGTACTGATGGATCGTGATCCCCAGTGTCCGCAGATTGGCAAGGCATTGGATGGATCGTGCGCTGTCGCGCGCGCTGCCCAGTGCGGGCAGCAGGATGCCGATAAGCAGCGTGATGATCGCGATGACCACCAACAACTCGATGAGCGTGAACGCATCGCGCATTCGCAGGGAAGTCGTCATGGGATGACCTTTCGTTGTGCGTCGATTCAGAGAACCGGCGCAGCGAACTGTGCGCATGCAGATTCAGCAGGCGCGTAGAAAACAGCTCAAAGAAACGAAAGATCAGGCTCGGGGTGGTGGTGTGGGCAGATCGCGGGTCGGATCGGCTGGGAGCTCATCGTTGTCGATGGCGTAGACCAGCGCGTCGATCGAAGTTGATCGGTCGGGTCTGGGGGTGCCAAAGACGAAGGACAAGAAGATCGAAGTGCACCCGGCTTGTGAAGCCATCGAGGCGGCTTGGAACCGATCGTTCTTGGGCACACGCTTTGGGGGATCAGTCGGGGTTGGGGCCGAATCGTCTGACCGCATGCCCAGGGTGCTTTGGGGGGTGTCATCGACACACAGGACACACTTGGGTTCGTCAGGCTCGTCAGCGGGCAAAGGCGTCGCTGCCGGGGGCAGGCAGAGGCAGAGGTCTTGCCCACAGACTGACCACTCGGGTTTGTTCTGCATCTTGCCCGCAAGCACGAGCGACCACCCCGACCCCGCGAAGATGAATCCGGCGACGAAAAAGGCCATGGCAGCAAATTGGAGACGCTGGTGTCTCATTTGGCAGGACATTATCAGGCCAGACAAGAATTGTCAAGGGATTCAGACGCAAAGCATCGAGTCAACCGCTTCTCGGACCTGCGCAAAGCTGATGTGTTCGATGGCGCATTGATCGGGATGATCGTTGGCGGATTGGTCGGGGGCGAGCGATTCGTCAGCAACGATGATGGTCTCCGAAGGCGAGCCATCGGGGAGGGGGTGGACGGGGATGGTGGTCCAGCGGGGATCGGTGGGGCCAAAGAGTGTGACCAAAGGCGTGCCCAACGCCGCGGCGATGTGGCGCGGGCCCGTGTCGTTGGTGATGAGGATTTTCGCGCCCGCGATGATGGGTTTGAGGGCGCCCAAAGTGTTGCCCAGTGCGGGCAGCGAGATCGGGTCGGTGTCGGCGAGGGCGATGATCTCGTCAACGAGGTTGGCCTCGGCGGGTGAGCCGTTGATGAGGACGGCGAGGTTGTGCCTGGTTTGGAGATGGTCCGCGAGTTGCGCAAAGCGATCGGTCGGCCAGCGTTTGGCGTGGTTGTTGCCGCCGGGGTTGAGAATGGCGTAGGGAGTATCATTCGAAATGTGCGCACGATCGAGGATGTCGGCTGCTTTGGCTTGGTCGGCACCGGTGAATCCGAGTTCCATGTAGGTGTCGTTGGGGAGTGCCAGCGGGAGGGCTTTGCAGTCGGTGGGGGTGTGGATCGACCAATCGACGGGGTCTTGGTCGAGTAGGTGCGATGCGAGGTTCCAGTAGTAGTCGATCGCGGGGGTGAGTTTCCACGATTTATCAGGATTGCGAGGCGGAGCGATCGGGTCGGTGAGCAGCAGCGCCCGTGTATCGCGGTTGTAGCCGATTCGGCGGGGGATGAAAGCCAGGCGGGTGGTGAGTGCGGTCGAGAAGGAGTTGGTGAGCAGCAGCGCAGCGTCGTATTGGCGTGGGCGGATTTTGTTGGCGGTTTTTTTGGTGGCCATCATGCCCGAGGGGGTGGCGATGTGGAGTTCGTCGAAGAGGGTGTTGCCCGAGAGGAGTTGGTCGATTCCGGGTTTGACGAGCCCGCCGATGAAGATGCCGGGGTAGGCGTTTCGGATGCGTCGGATGGTTGGGGTGGCCATGACGACATCGCCGACCCACGAGGGGAGGACGATGAGGAGCCGGAGTGGCTTGACGGGTGAGGGCATGGGTAAAGATTAGGTGATCTTTGGTGGCCCGGCTCGCCGAGCCGGGTTCTTTGCAAGGTTGCGTATGAGAAAGAAGACCCGGCTCGGCGAGCCGGGGCACCAAAGGATTAGGTCATCGGGTCGTGTGCGCTTGGCCAAAGGTTTTTTCCGGTGTGGGATCGGTGCCAACGGTTGGTATCGCGTCGGAGCTGGGCCATGAAGGCCAGGGCGGCGAGCTTGTGGGTCGCAAGGGTGGCAGCGATCTGGGAGTCGGAGGTGTCGAGTTCGATGAGCTTGATCCCGGTGCGTTCGGCGATGCTGGTGGCGACGGCTTCGACGGTTCGGCGGATTTTCTCGTCGGCGAGCGGATGGGCGTAGGGGTCGATGGGGCTTAGGGTGACGGTCGAGAGTTCGGGCTGCGATGGTGGGGGTTCTTCGATGTTGAGGATCAGGCGAGCCGCGTGGGCGAGGTCGGCGATGGGGGAATCGTGGGCGATGCGGATGGTCTGAGATGCGGGCACGCCCGCTGCGATGGCTGCGTCGAGATCGCGTTGCTTGTCGCCGACCATCCATGAGCGGGCTGGGTCGAGGTTGAGTTCTTTGCATGCAGCGACGATCATGCCCGGGTGAGGCTTGCGCCATTCGTGTTCGACGGCCAGGTGGGTGAGCACGCCGGTCTCTGGGTGGAACGGGCAGCTGTACCATGCGTCGATGAGTTGGTCATCGAAGAGGGCGAGCTCGTCGTCGGGGTGTTGGTCGCCCGTTGGGTGATGGATGAGATTGCGGAGCCGATCGTTGCAGCGGTCAACTTCGCGCATGGTGCCGCCCGCGCGGGCGACGCCGCCCTGGTTGGTGATGACGACGATGGCGTACCCAGCATCTTTGAGCGCGACCAGCGCATCGGGGACGCCGGGGATCAGCAGCGCAAAGTCGGGCTTGAGCAGATCGCCCCACTTTACGCCTGCCCATGCTTCATCGGGGAGATTGGCGTTGCGGTTGATGGTGTCGTCGCGGTCGAGGAAGATGGCTGGGCGAGGCTGCGGTGGCATGGAAGATGGTAGGTTGATCGAACTGGCAATAGCGAAAATCGGTATACTGTGCTGATGGGTTGGATTTGGATTGTTTCATCGTGGGTGTTGTTGGCTTTGGGGCTCGGGCTTGGGGTCTATGCGCTCTTCTGGGATCGCCCGGGGTTTCGTGGGCGGGCGAGCCGGCGGTGTCGAAAGTGTTGGTATGACCTGAGCGATTCGGGCGCGTTGCCGATCACCTGCCCGGAGTGTGGGCGAGAGTCCAAGAGCGAGCGGTCGATGAGACGGGTGCGTCGCCATAAGAAGGTGGCAGCGGTTGGGGTGGTGTTGATGCTGGCTTCGCCGGCAGTGCTCTTGATCCATGGGTATCGACAGGGTCGGCTGTTTGTTCATGTGCCGAGTTGGGTGCTGATCGAATCACTTCCGTATCTTCCATCTCGCCCACGGCTTGGGGGTGTCCAGAATGCGTCGTATGCCAGCACCGAGTTGGCGTATCGGCTTGGTGAATATGACGGGCGGGTGACATCGCATGCGCAGATTGTGGACATTCTCAATCGGGCAGCCGAGGGGAATATGTTTGTGACGCCGGGGTCGAAGCGATGGGGGCGGACGACGGGGCAGTGGTTCAATGGGCAGATTTTTCGTTTTCGCGAGAAGGGGAGCGGGTGGCCGTACGATGAGACTGGTTGGCAATATCCCGATGGGACACCTGCCGACGAGGCGTTGGCTGAGGCGATTGATCGGATATTGCGTGTGCTCCCGGCGTGGGATGCGCACACACGATCGGTTTGGCCCGAAGGCGAGGTGATGACGGTCTGGTCAGGTGCCGAGCATTCGCGCTGGCCTGTCAAGGGCGAAATCATCGAGAGCGCCTCGTTGGTGATCTCTGGGCATCAAGATGAGCCGGAGCATGTTGAGATCAAATACTTTGGGAATCATTTTCAGCTCAAAGCCCGTGGGCAGGCTGGGGACACTGTCCGGTGCGAGATGGAGCTGCGTTATCATCGGGTCTATGGCGACTGGTACAGCGAGCCGCTCCCAAAGCCCGAACGGACACAGCAGGTTGTTCTTGAGTGGACCATCGCAGAGAACATTTCGGATGTGATCGAGCTTGTGGACAATGAACAGATCCGCGAGGCGATGATTGTCGAGGTGGTGCCTTGGTTGAGCAACTCGCTCGATGAGTTTGATTTTGGGAATACCGTATGGAAGACGCCTGCGTTTGCGGGCATTGGCTTTGGGGTCAGGGTTCAGGTCTACGATGGCAACGAGTTTCTCGGGCAGGCTGAGCACCGGTGGATGAACGATGGCAGCGATTCAATCCATCTCGGGACGAGCATGATGGGCACCACGATGGAGCAATACAATGCGTATTCGCTGCGAGCGCAGGAGGCGATTGCGAAGGGAACGCTTCGGGTGAAGATCGTTGGTGATCCGGCTCTTGGGCTTGAGATATACAGAGCCGAGCGGGTGTGGAATGGGGAGATTGATGTGCTTTACTCGGATGCCATGAAGTTGGTGGAGTCTTCGGCATCGACGAATATCGAGGATGTAAAAAAAACCCCATGACGCTGGGGCTTGTGTGATTTGATTGTTTGACTCGCTTACGCGATCGTCACGGCGTCATCAAGGTACACATCCTGAATCGCTTGGAGCAATGCCGCCCCTTCGCCCATCGGGCGTTGGAAGGCCTTTCGCCCGGAGATCAGGCCCATGCCGCCGGCGCGTTTGTTGATGACAGCTGTCGTGACGGCCTCTTTGAGATCACCCGCACCGCTTGATGCGCCGCCGGAGTTGATCAGTGGGCTTCGGCCCATGTAGCAGTTGGCGACCTGGTATCGGCACAGGTCGATGGGGTGTCCGCCTTTGCCGTTTTCATCGCACCCGGCGAGTTTGGTGTAGATGGCGTTGTCGAACTTGCCGTAGGACGAGTCGCCCGAGTTGAGCGCGGTGTAGCCGCCGTTGTTGGTGGGGAGTTTTTGTTTGATGATATCGGCCTGGATCGTCACACCCAGGTGGTTGGCCTGTCCGGTGAGGTCGGCCGAGCTGTGGTAGTCGATACCGTTGACTTTGAAGGCGGAGTTGCGGATGTAGCACCAGAGGACGGTGACCATGCCGTATTCGTGTGCTTCGTGGAACATGTCGGCGACATACTGGATCTGCTCTTCGGATTCATCTGAGCCGAAGTAGATCGTCGCGCCGACAGCAGCTGCGCCCATCTCCCAGCATTGTTTGATGGTGCCGAAGGGAATCTGGTTGAAGGTGTTGGGGTAGGTCATCAGTTCGTTGTGGTTGAACTTGACGAGGTAGGGGATTTTGTGTGCGTATTTGCGGGCGGTGGCGCCGAGTACGCCAAAGGTTGATGCGACGGCGTTGCATCCGCCTTCGATGGCGAGCTCGATGATCGATTCTGGATCGAAGTAGATTGGGTTGGGCGCGAACGATGCGCCAGCGGAGTGTTCGATGCCCTGGTCAACAGGGAGGATCGAGGTGTACCCGGTGCCGGCGAGTCGGCCGGTATTGAGAATGCGGTTGAAGTTGTTGAGGACATTCTGGCTGCGATCCGTCATCGCGAGGACGCGATCGACGAAATCTGGGCCTGGGAGGTTGAGCTGGTCTTTGGCGATGGCGGGGGTATCAAAGCTCAGGAGCGCGTCGTCGGCGAGGGTGGCAGGGATGTCGATGGTGAGGTTTGGCATGGTGTTTCTCTCTGGTGAGTGATGGGCGATGGATCAGGACATCCGATCGGTGTGCCTGGATGTATTCACATGGTATCCATATCAGCTTACTGCGTGTAGCCCTTGGGCCCTGATTGGATGGCTTTGAGGATTGCAGTTTCGAGTTTTTTGGCCGCGACAGGCGTGGCAAGCTCTTCGAGGAAATCGGCGTATGCCCGGTGAGCCATTGCCTGGCGTTCTCGAGGGTGGTCGAAAAGATAAGAGATGGACTCGGTATATTCATCGACCGAGTCAGCAAGCATGGCGTTGACGCGATGGCAGAAGAAGTCTGCGTGGTCGGGAACGGTATCGGTGACAACCGTGGTGTCGGAAACAATATAGGAAAGGATTTTTCCGAAAGATTTCCCGTGGGCGTAGTCATTGTCAAGCCGAACCGGGTGGAGTCCGATGGGCGTTTGGGCGATGGTGTCGAGGTAGTCTTTGTATTGATTCAAGTAGCCAAACTGCTTGAGTTTGACGCCGTGCTCAAGCAAAGGCTCAGCAAAGTTTTCAGCCCACTTCCTGTTCTTGCACCCCGTCATCCAGAACTCGAAGTCTGTGCGGGTGGATTGGAGCTTGCGGATGATTTGAGAGACATACTGCGCCTCGATCGGGTAGGCTTGGGGATTTGCCGGTGCCCACATCACGATGTTGCTGCGCGTTGCGTTTTGTGCTTTGATTGGTGATTCTCTCGGTGGGTGCGGCACCCACACCTTGGAGACTTCATCGCTGTATTGTCGGCACCAAGCAGCGACATGCTCGTTGGCAGCGACGACTGCAGATGCGCCACGAAGGCACTCAACAATATGCTCGCCCTCAGCGGGAACCAGGTAGTCTGCATCATCGAGAATGAAAACCGATGGGACCCCTGGGTAATGGCGGGGGTGATTTTTCCAGATACGCGCCTTGATAAACACAATCGCATCTGGTTTGAGCAGCTTGCAGAGCCGTTGCCTTTGGGAGAGTTCAAGCTGAGGCGGGACGAGGACAACATCCCAACCAAATGTTCGCATCTCGGCGAGCGCCCCCTTGCCCCAGAGTAAACCCGAAGCGTTTGCAAACGAAGTGCTCACAAAGACGATGATTCGATGCTTTGGTCGTTTGAAGATGTGTTGAAAAAGCGTGCGCATCTCTCTGAGACGATGAGCAACAAACTGCTTGAGATTCGGTTTGTCTTTGCCGATGTCATCCTGTGAGTCTTCACTGCATACCACGCATCGGCCCTCCCACGAGTTATTGGATCCGTTTCAATGAGTGTATTTCAAAATGATAAAAAACTCAAACAAAACCGTGACTCTCGCCGTGACGATGCTCGAACGCTCGTATCAAGAGGGCGCCTGGTAGCTTTGGCCAAATAGATGATGGCCAAGTGTGTCCACAAATCGGTCGGATTGATAATACTCACACAAAGCATGGCGGGCGTTGTTTATGATTTTCTTGGCCTTAGCGGGGTTGGAGAGATACTCGTCAATCTGCTCTTTGGCATCGCTGTAATCCCACGCAATCGGAACATAGGTCTCGTGAGGGATGTAGATATTGGGCTCGGTAATCAGGTGCGACATATCAGGCTTGACCAAAAGCGCACCACAGGCGATGGCTTCATAATCACGGAAACACACCTCGCCCCAGCCAAAGGGCGAAAAGACGACCTTGCTGGTGCAAAGTTCGATGAAATATTTTTTGGCTGAAACCCGCTCGGTAGGGGTGAGCCGATACCTTGCCCCCAAAGGCTCAAGGGCCTCGATACCCTTGGCGCGTGAGAACTGATACCACTCTTGTTTCTGCTCGGGTTTGCCCATCCCACCAACACGCTGATGGATGTCGATTGGGCGCAGTGCCCATGGGATTTGGACTCGGCGAGTCCATTTGAGCATCGCAGCGTACCTCGGTGTGATCCCGAGGTTCCACCCGGCGACGAGTTTGTGGGCATGCTCGGGGGGGATCTGTGAACCAAAGTTCCAATCGGCCAAGTCGAACCCCCAGGTATCAGCGACGAAATCTGCATAGACAAACCCGGATCGGTAGGCGGTGTTGTATTGAGACCGATCGGCGAGCACCTGGCGCTTGATATACCGATCGACATAGGCCATTGCTGGAAAATGAGGCGAGCAGGTCGGGGCGT
Organism: Phycisphaerales bacterium; assembly: GCA_015487555.1. Taxonomy (GTDB): domain Bacteria; phylum Planctomycetota; class Phycisphaerae; order Phycisphaerales; family UBA1924; genus UBA1924. Next base: position 17,700 of record WFPK01000041.1, on the reverse strand, counting down.
AGTAGTCGAGCATGACCAGCTCGATGTCGGCCTGGCCTGCCTCTTTGATCTGAGCGCGGGTCAGGGCAAACCAATCGCAGAGATCCTCGACGGGCTCAGACCAGCGAGGCATCGTGATGATCGAGGATGGTGGAGTATCACCAGCGAGCGCATCAGCGATGGCCCGGGTCCGGTCCTGAGGCGATCGGGTGGGGATATTCGTAATCCGAAAACCCAGCCGAGCTTCGAGCTGGCGCTGATACATCGCAAAGGGCATGACCTGATGCCCATCGGGGGTACCAAAGCGTTGGCTTCGCGATAAAAGGAGTGCGTGTTTCAATCAGATTCTCTCAACTCGGGCTTGATGAGCTTATCAAGGCTTGGCTGCGTTGTCGAACCAGAACGATCTTGGGATGTTGCAAAGCGCGGTGCCCGAAAGATTGAATCAGCGGAGGTGCTGGGTGTCGATTTCGTGGATTCGCCTGATCGTTGCCAGGCGCAGCGGATGGGCAAGGGAGAGTCGCTTGACGATTGCCCATCGGAGTACGAGCCTTACCCCATAGCGTTCGACGCGCCAGCGAAACCGGTTGAGTCGGTTTTTCAGGGCGATCGAGGCGGATTCGATCCAATTGGCGGGCTTTGGGTCCTTGGTGCTCGGGGTGTAGCCATAGGACTTCATGAGATCGGCGCACTGGGCGTCGATAAGCTCGGCGGTTCTTGGTTTCATTTTTCGTTGCCATTGTTCAGCAAGCCCGGGATCCAGCGGCTCGTAACTCGAAGTCTCAAAGAACTTGAGCATGTCTGGGTGATAGCTGAGCCCGAGCAGCTCGCAGCAGCGTCCGAGCTGGTGCTCGGGGTCTTTGAGCAAATCTTCATAGCGAACAACGATCCGGTCTTCAGGTGGGACTGATCGGGCAAGGGTGTTCCATCTCCGGACGGTGTCGAGCCAGATCGGGGTTGCTTTGGCAGGGTGCCCGAACCATCCCATCCCGACGCATGAGTTGGCAACATCGCGCGGATCGCGGATGAGGTGGATGAACTTGGTGTTTGGCCAAAGATCACGGGCGCGATCGAAGCGGGAGTGGATATTGCAGCCGATGATCGGTTTGTCGTGCTTTGAAGCGAGTTGACGCCATAACCCTTGGGCGTGCTGGGCGTAGGTCGATGCACGGGGCTGGGGGGCGTAGTTCCGGGCCGATGCGACCCGATGCTGATTGAGCCAGGCGCGGTAGTGGTCCAGGTCTGGCCAGCCTGAATCGCTTAAAATTTCGACCGCTTCTTCAAACTCTCCGACCGAAGCGATCTGCGGATGGCTGTTGAGAATTAGATGAAAGAGTGTGGTGCCCGCGCGAAGTGGGCCCACGAGCACATAGCTCGGCGCATCGTGTGGCGACGACCCTGATGGTCGCTTTGGGGATGGATGGGAAGTGTGGTCTGCTTGGGCCGGCATGCCGATGTGTCCTGAACTCAGGTAATAAAACGGGTTATGGCGATAGTATCGGGTCGAGGAGGCACACGGAGAGGGTTGCAAGTTGGAAATTCGGTGATTTGGAATTGCAGGATTGTGCCGATCGGGCTCTCTAGATCGTGTTCTTGCCCTAGACTCCCCAATCATGGGAAATGAACAGATACAGCCTGCAGAATCCACTTCCGAACACTTGCCTCAGAATCGGTATTCGGCCCAGATGGCTCAGGAGATTGAGACACGCTGGCAGCAGTGGTGGGATGAACAGGGGACTTATCTTCAGCCCAACCCCGGTGAACCCGGGTTTGATGGCTCGAAACCCAAGTATTTCTGCCTCGATATGTTCCCGTATCCATCGGGAGCAGGGCTTCATGTCGGGCATCCCGAGGGGTACACCGCGACGGATATCATCTGTCGGTACAAGAAGATGCGCGGGTTCAATGTGCTTCATCCGATGGGGTGGGATGCGTTCGGGCTTCCGGCTGAGCAGTACGCGATCCAGACCGGGGTGCATCCGGAGATCACCACCCAAAACGCAATCGACAACTTCCGACGCCAACTCCAAAGGTTCGGGTTTTGTTATGATTGGTCGCGCGAGTTTGGAACCATCGACCCCGACTACTACAAGTGGACGCAGTGGATCTACCTCCAGATTTACCATTCATGGTTCGATCCCGATGCCAACGACGGCAAGGGCAAGGCCCGCCCGATCAATGACCTGATTCGGGATTTCATCGAAGGCAAACGCAAGGTCAAGCTCAATCCTCATGCAGCGGAGTATACCGGCGCAGGTGATCTGCCCGATGGCACCGACGCGGGGGCCTGGGAGACGCTTGATAACGAAACACGCAAGGCGGTGGTGGATTCATACCGGTTGGCCTACCTCTCGCAGCAGGTAGTCAACTGGTGCCCAAAGCTTGGCACCGCGCTGGCCAATGAAGAAGTCAAGGATGGAAAATCCGAGCGAGGCGGATTTCCCGTGTTTCGTAAGCCTTTGCGCCAGTGGATGTTTCGGATCACAGCCTACGCTGACCGGTTGCTCGATGGATTGACCGATCTGGATTGGCCCAACTCGACCAAGACCCAGCAGGCCGAGTGGATCGGGCGCTCGGAAGGGGCCGAGATCGGGTTCCCGATCGTGCTTGGCAGCGGGATGGAGATGGGCGAATCCCTACGCGTCTTTACGACACGCCCCGACACGATCTATGGCGCGACCTACATGGTCGTCGCACCCGAGCACGGGCTTGTCGAGATGGCAACCGAGTTTGGCGGGCAAGAGACTGATGTCGAGAAGATCAACGCGTATGTCGCGTGGGCTTCGAATCGCTCGGATATTGAGCGCCAGGAGAACAAAGAGAAGACCGGGGTGTTCCTCGGGATTCATGTGCGCAATCCGGTGACTGAGGAACTCATCCCGGTGTGGACAGCTGACTATGTGATGATGGGGTATGGCACCGGGGCGATCATGGCGGTGCCCGGACAGGATCAGCGGGATTGGGACTTTGCCAAGGCCTTTGATTTGCCGATCGTGCGGACGGTGCAGCCGCCGGAGGATTTCGAGGGCGAGGCCTACACCGACGACGGGCCTGCGATCAACTCGGGAATTCTCAACGGGTTGATGATCGAAGAAGCCAAAGCCAAAATGATCGACTGGCTCACCGAGCACAAGGTGGGTGCCAAGCGGGTGAACTTCAAGCTCCGCGATTGGTTGTTCTCGCGTCAGCGGTACTGGGGCGAGCCGTTCCCGATTGTGTTTGACGAGTTCGGGAATCATCACGGCGTGAGCGAAGACTCATTGCCGGTGAAGCTGCCGCCTTTGACTGATTATCAACCGATCGAGTCTGATACACCCAAGCCTCTGCTTGCCAAGGCGACGGAGTGGGTGCACACGACGGCGGGCCAAGCGGGCGTCGATGGGATGCACCCGGATTCGTTGGTGACGCGCGAGACCAACACGATGCCGGGGTGGGCGGGGAGTTGTTGGTATTACCTGCGCTACTGCGACAACAAGAACAGCGAAAAACTCATCGGCGACGCGGCCCAGGACTACTGGATGGGCGAAGGCGGCGTGGATTTGTATATCGGAGGCAACGAGCATGCGGTGTTGCACTTGTTGTATGCCCGGTTCTGGCACATGGTGCTGTTTGATCTGGGGATTGTCAAGAGCACCGAGCCGTACCGCAAGTTGTTTCATCAGGGGATGATTACCAGCCATGCGTATCAGCGGGCGGATAAGTCGCTGGTGCCGATTGATGAGGTCGAGAACCGAGGCAGCGAAGAGAAGCCGAGCTATGTGGAGATTACAACGGGTGAACCCGTCGAGCGGATCGTCGCCAAGATGTCCAAGAGCCTCAAGAATGTGGTGAATCCCGATGATGTGATCGCCGAGTATGGCGCGGATACTTTTCGGCTTTACGAGATGTATATGGGCCCGCTCGAAGCGTCGAAGCCTTGGAATACGCGGGACATTATTGGGCTGCATCGGTTGATCCAAAAGATATGGCGGCTGTGCGTTGATGAAACGACGGGCGATTTGAAGTTTGCCGATGATGTCGATGCTGCAGCCGAGAAACAGCTCCACCGCATGATCGCCAAGGTGGGCAGCGATATCGAGAAGCTGAGCTTCAACACCGCCATCGCGGCGATCTTCGAGTTTGTCAATGTCGCCAAGGTGCTCACAAAGGATCAGATGGATCGGTTCGTGCGGGTGATCGGCCCGTTCATTCCTCATGTTGGGGAGGAGCTTTGGCACAAGCTTGGGCATGAATCATCGGTCGCCGTTGCGGCTTGGCCGAGCTTCGATGAGGCGATGCTGGTCGATGACGAGATCGAAATCCCGATCCAGGTGATGGGCAAGCTGCGATCGAAGCTGCATGTGTCGAGGGATACCGATGCCAAGACGCTCGAAGCGTTGGCGCTGGCGGATGAAAAGATTCAATCGCTGATTGATGGCAAGACGGTGCGCAAGGTTGTTGTGGTGCCGGGTCGGCTGGTGAATATCGTAGCGAACTGATGAGTTAGACATTTCTGAGTTAGACATTTCAGCACGAAGGAATGGAAATCGCGATGACGAATCCACACGACACCTACACCTCCCCGCTCGCTGCTCGCAATGCATCGCCCGAGATGTGCAAGATTTGGTCGCCGAGGCATAAGTTTACGACCTGGCGGAAAATCTGGTTGGCGGTGGCCCAGGCCCAGCAGGCCTGCGGGCTCGACATCACTGACGAACAACTCGACGAGATGCGGGCACACCTTGAAGTCACCGATGAGGATATGAAGCTGGCAGCCAAGTACGAACGCGAGCTGCGCCATGATGTGATGGCCCATGTGCACGCCTTTGGTGATCGGTGCCCCAAGGCACGCGGGATTATTCATCTGGGGTGTACGAGTCAGGATGTGGTGTGTAATGGGGATCGGAAGAGCCAACTCGACGCATTGGTTTTCATTGCTGGGAAAGTTAAGCGAAGTATCATCGCATTATCAGAATTCGCTTCAGAGTGGAGAGCTACACCAACCCTCGGTTTCACGCACTATCAACCTGCACAACCGGTTACTGTTGGGCGTCGTGCGGCAGGATGGGCATATGAACTCACGCTTTGTATGCGCCGGATCGATGAGCATATCGGGCATTTTGAGTCGAGAGGTTTCCGAGGCGCGACGGGCACACAGGCTTCTTTTTTCAATCTTTTCGAGGGCAATGGTGATCGAGTTGATCGTTTTGAGCGACAAGCGATCCAGAATATTTTTACTGAACCACTTGCATATGACTTGACCGGCCAGACCTACCCGCGGGTGATTGACACAATGATCCTCGCAGACCTCGCCTCCATCGCCTCCGTCCTCCACAAAATCGCAACGGATATCCGGCTCCTCTCCAACCGCAAAGAAATCGACGAACCCTTCGGCAAGTCCCAGATTGGCTCGTCGGCCATGCCGTACAAACGCAATCCGATGAAGTGCGAGCGCATCTGTGGGTTGACTCGGTTTGTGATGAACCTTGTCGGCAATGCCTACGACACGGCGGCCACCCAGTGGCTTGAGCGCACGCTTGATGATTCGTCGAATCGTCGGCTATCACTGCCCGAAGCGTTCTTGGCCTTGGATGGGGCGCTCGATCTGATGCACACTGTTGCGGATGGGTTGATTGTCAACGAGGCGATGGTTCGGCGGAATCTGATGGCTGAGTTGCCGTTCATGGCGACAGAGAACATCATGATGGAAGCGGTCAAGCTTGGGCGCGATCGGCAGGATGTGCACGAAGCGATCCGCATGCATTCGATGGCGGCCGGTCAGGTCGTCAAGCAAGAAGGTAAGGATAACGATCTTCTGGAACGCCTGAAGAGTGAGCCGTTGTTGGAGGGGATTGATATTGATGCGCACCTCGACCCGATGGCTTACATTGGGCGAAGCGTCGAGCAGACGGAGCGGTTTATCAAGGAAGTGGTCGAGCCGATGCGCGAGCGGTATAAGGATGAGCTCGAATCGCTCGGCGATGCGGATCGGGGTGTGTGAGGGCTCTTGGTGGCCCGGCTCGCCGAGCCGGGTTCTCTCAGAAAACAACTGTGTGTAGATGCAAGACCCGGCTCGGCGAGCCGGACCACCGTTGAAGATTAGTCTTCATCGCCGAGGGTTCCATTGGCCAGGGCGTAGACCCACGGGGCCCACATGGTAACGAAGGTGATGGCAAAGAGGAAGAAGGCGATCATGAACTCGCCGACGCCACAGGCGGCGCCGATCGCGGCGACGACCCAGATCGAGGCGGCGGTGGTCAAGCCTTTGACAGCTCGTTTGGAGTGCAAAATCGCGCCCGCGCCCAGGAACCCGACGCCTGAGATGATGTAGGAGAGCACACGGGTGGGATCAGCGCGAATAATTGCATCGTTATCGCTCAGGGCGATAAGCTGCTGCCCGATGAGGGTAAAAGCGGCAGCTCCGGTGGCGATGAGGATCATCGTGCGAATGTCGGCGGGTTTTTCGGATCGCCCGCGCTCCCAGCCTAGCAGGCCTCCAAAGACGGCTGCCAAAAGCAGGCGGAACAAAACGGCATGTTTTTCATCCTGAGGCACATTCCAGTCGATGAGCTGGGCAAGTTGAAGATTGTGAATGGTCGAGAGAAAAAAGTCCATTCGCTATTGTCGCCGATTTGAAGCCAAAATGCAACCCGGATCGGTGTTTGTTTATGGGCAGCCATCGGCAAAGAAACTCAAGAATGTGGAGACATCAAAAAAGTTGAACTGGGCATCGTTGTTGAGATCGGCGGTGGAATCGTTGGCTGCAAAGGCGGTGAGGAATGCGGAGACATCGAAGAAGTTGAGCTTGCCGTCGTTGGTAAAGTCGGCGGGGCACAATGATGCAGACTCGCCCACCGCTCGGACCATCCACGCACCCGAGAACGGCGAATCGCTCATCCGCAGGATATAAGGCGACGAGCCCAGGTCTTCGAGATTGGGCTTGGGGTTGTAGAAGAGCCAGCTTTGCGTGCCTGCAGTGGGGGCGTTTGGATCCATCGAGGCGGGGTTGGCGCGTTGGATGACCTCCATCATGACGGCGACGAAGAAGACGCCTTCGATGACGGTGGGCTCGATCGGGTAGGTGACAAACTCGCCAAACCCGGTATCGACCCATTGCCCGGCGGTGGTCGAGAGCAAGACGGCATCACTCGGGTCATGGTCATTGGTGGGATCGTTGAGGATGGCGATGGTAAGTTGGTCGGAGCCGAGATTGCCATTATTGTCGGCGATGTCGCCAAAGGAGAGCGAGACACTGGTGATGGTTTCGCCGCCTGCGATCATGTCGAAGCTATTGAGCCAGGTCATATTGGCATCGAACTGTGATGGGCCCAGATTGAAGGTGCCCACACCTGTATCGAGGATGTAGTCGACCGGCTGGGCGAGACCTGGCGATGCGCAGAACAGGGCAGCGATGGAAAGTATGGGAAAAGTACGGGGTCTAAGGTTGGTCATGGTGGTGCTCGGTTTTGGAATTGTGCTCATCTGGGGCATGGGGGTCGGGAATTGTATGCTGTGAATACGATGATCGGGTTCTTTGATGATTGGGAGATGCCAAATTCCATCCAGAATCAGATACCTACCCTATACTCGTCGGCACCGATGCGTTTGATTGTGTATTGGTGCGAACCGATCGGCCTGCTTGAACGAATAGGCTGTTCCCGAGGTGTGGTCTCGGGGGGGGTGTCTCTGATGATTTTGAGAGTCATCCTTGGTTGAATCATGAATGAAGTCCCCGAGCAATAAACGGGAGTTGTATATATGGCAGCCCGCACCGGAGCAAGCGTCGGCGTCGCCGTCACCATCACGATCCTTGGCGCGATGAGTCTTGGATTGTTTGTGACGACGATGGTTTTCTATGGCAAGGCGCAGAGCGCCAAGAGCGATCTTGATGCCGCCAACGAGGACTACGAGCAGTTTGTTTTGCCCCAAGAGCGCGAGCACGCTGCGATCCGGGCGATCCGCGACGAAGCATCTCGTGAGCGCAAGACGGTTGTGGGGTTCTTGGCAATGAATAAGTCCGAGCTGATGAAAACGATCACCGGCGAGGCGTCGATGGGCATGGCCGAGCTGCGCGAACGGCTTGCGGGCATCGAGGGTGCAGAGGGCTTGTCGCTTATTGGGCTCATCGAACTCAAGAACGACCAGATCGCCACGCTCGATACCCAGCTCGCTGCAGCCGAAGCCGAGCGCCGAGCAGCACAGGCGGCTGCGCGTGATGAGGCCCAGCGCGTTGCCAATATCGAAGGCGACTTCAACAACGCTGCAGCCAGTATGCAAAACGAGGTGAAGGTCTACGCCGATTCCAACAAGCAACTCTCCGAAGGATTCACCGCGATCGAGCAGCGACGGATTGATCAGATGGAAAGCCAGCGGAGAGATTTCATCTTACGCCAACAGCAAATGCAAGCAACGGTCAATGAGCTGACTCAAGAAAACATCGTGCTCCAGGATCAGATCGCCCGATTGCTCGGCGAAGGCGGGGTCGATCGCCCGATGCCACTCAACGAAGAAGCACTCGTCGATGGCACCGTCAACCAAGTCAACTCTGGAAATGAAGTCGTGATCTCGATCGGACGCAACAAGAAGGCGATCCTCGGGATGACCTTTGCGATCTATGACGATGCGACGGATATCCGAATCGACAACGAAACTGGCGAGTATCCCGCAGGCAAGGCGGTCGTTGAGATCGTCCGTGTCGAAGACACCTTCTCGCGAGCACGCGTGATTTCTTCATCGCAGGGCAACCCAATCGTGCGTGGCGATGTGATCGCCAATGCGATCTATGACCCGACCAAGACCTACAAGTTCGTGGTCGATGGACTCTTCGATACCGATGGCGACGGCGTCGCATCACGCTTCGAGCGTGAGACCCTCGAAGCGTTGATCGAACGCTGGGGCGGAATCCTGGTTCCTGAGATTTCAGGCGATACCGATTTCGTGGTGCTCGGCGAGAAACCCATCTTGCCGCCTCAACCCACGGTCGGAGCACCCGTCGCGACGATCCAGGAATATGTGCGCCTTCAGCAGGAAATTCAACGGTACGACGACCTGATGAGCAAGGCCGAGCTGACCTCGATGCCTTTGCTCAACGCCAATCGTCTCCAGACACTCATCGGCGATTTTCCGAACTGATGAACCAATCGGTTTGCAGGGACGGAGTCTTTGATGTCAAGGTATGATCCACGCGCCGAGCTCAGCGCTCTGCAATCTTTGGTGATTCAACCTGCGATGTATACCGCTCTGCGCTCGCTCTTGATCGGGGCGCATGTGGTGCCCTTGCCAACGGTCTTGCACAGCGCCAAAGTGCTTGGGCGGGCCTTTGGCCAATCGCGGATGAACCGCAAACGGGTGGGCATGGCGATTGATCGGCTTGGGGTTGCGATGCCGAATCTGTGCCGCGATGAACGCGCCGAGCTCGTGTTTCGCAGCTACGAGCATCTGGCGATGCTGGCAATCGAGCTGGCGGTGATGCCCCGGTATCTCACCGAGGATGCGTGGACCGATTATGTCGAGCTCGGCTCGCTCGATACGGTGATCCGTCCGCTGATCGACGAGCGCCCGACGCTGCTACTCACCGGGCATTGCGGCAACTGGGAAACGCTCGGGTACACCATGGCGTTGCTCGGATTCCGGATGCATGTGCTCTATCGCCCGCTTGATCTTCGCCCGGGCGATGCTTGGCTTCGCCAGACACGCTCTCGGCGCGGGCTCGAGCTCGTCGACAAGTTCGGCGCAATGCACAAGCTGCCCAAACTCCTCGCCGATGGCGAATCGGTGGGGTTTGTCGCCGATCAGAACGCAGGCGATCGGGGAATGCAGGTGCCGTTCTTTGGGCGCCTGGCATCGAGCTACAAGTCGATCGGACTCTTGGCGATCCAGTACCGCGCCCGGATCATCGTAGGCAGTGCGCGTCGATTGACAACCGACTCCAACGGAGGGGTCAAACTCAAGTACCGGATCGAGATTTATGATCGGATTGATCCCCAGGACTGGGAATCGCAGCCTGACCCGTTGTTCTATATCACAGCGCGATATCGACGGGCGATCGAGGAATCAGTTTGCCGAGCACCGGAACAGTACCTCTGGATGCACCGAATATGGAAGAGCAGGCCTCGGCACGAACGGCTCAACAAGCCCTTCCCCAAGAACCTGCGCGCCAAACTCGAAGCCTTGCCTTGGATGACCACCGAGGAGCTCGAAAGGCTTGTGGATCGTTCGGATCGGGACCGGGCATATATGGCTAAGCACAATATCACGCATTTCAAATAGGATCTCAGGACAGGGGGCACCAGATGAGCGACGAACATACAAACGACCAGGCGGAACAGGTTGAGCAAGCTGATGGGTTGTTGCAGGATGTCCGGGTGCTGATTGTCGATGACGAGCGTGATGTGCTCGATTCGATCATGGTGGCCTTTGAATCGGAAGGGGCGTTGACACTCACCGCAACCGATGGCGACGAGGCGGTGCGGATCTGCGAAGAGGACCCGCCTGAGATCGTGATCCTCGACATGATGCTCCCCAAGCGATCCGGGTTCTTGGCTCTGGAAAAGATCAAAGGCAAGGAAGATTCCCCGATTGTGATTATGGTGACAGCCAACGAGGGCAAGCGCCACCAGGCCTATGGCGAGTCGCTGGGCGTCGATGCCTACATGCTCAAGCCGGTGCCTTTGATGATGCTGGTCAATAAGGCTGCCGAGCTGCTCGATGCCAAAGATGAGGCCGACGGGCTTCTCGACGAAGAATAAGCTCTTCAACGAGCCACGACCGTGAGGGCGTGATTTTCTTTGAGAAACCGAGGTATACAAAGGGCACTCCCTTACGGTCGTGGCTCGTCAATGCCTACAAAGATCGGCAATCGCCCGGCTTGGGTGCTATTCTTCCTTTCCATGGCGAGAAGTAAAAAACGCATCCTGGTGATGATCCATCCACGCGATCCTGACGATATGCTCGCGGGCAATATCGCCTTGGGCACGCCCAAAGAGCTCTGCGCCGCCTTGGCCAAGTTCAATACCGCTCCCGACGGAGCTCAGGTGACACGGTTGGGCACGATGGTGCTTCATGGGCCTGGGTATACGGTGGAGTATGCGATGGGACACGACGAGCTGATGCAGGCGATGGTGGTGGTCAACAACATGGACTTCGCCTGGCCGGTGCTCTCGAAGATCTGCCGGGCCAATGGGTGGAAGATGCAGGACACGGAATCTGGTCAGGTCTTTGGGTGATTTGGCGATCTTTTTTCGCCGATACGCTGTAGAATAAGGGGCGGCGTACCCGCCAATGGAGACACAAATGCCAATCTATATCTACGAATACCTCGACGAAAAAGGTGAAGGCACCGGCGAGCACTTCGAGCTTGTCCAGAAAATGTCCGAAGATGCGCTCACCGAACACGAAGGACGCAAGGTGCACCGTGTGCCCACGCTACCCAACATCGCTGGCAAATGGTCGGATATCAAAGAGAAGTCCATGCTGAGCAACAAGAACCTCGATCGGCTTGGGTTCACCAAGTACGAAAAACGAGGCGACGGGTACATGGAACGGGTCGCGGGCAAGGAAGGCCCCAAGTCGATCTCGCTCGATGACTAATCCCTTGATTTAGGGGGTGATTTTTGTGAACTAAAAATTAGTTCACAAAATAGTTGAAAGATGCTTGCATCCCCCCCCCACCCCCCGTGGTAAAAGTGATATTCCACTTGGCCTGAAAGGGGTTATCATGTCGACGAATGAGAATAGAAAATGTCGTTAGGATTTGGAGCGGTCTTTGGTCTACTTTCGCTTGGGTTGTTTGTTTCCATCGCGGCGGCGGATTTAGTACCGGTTGGAGCGGCTGCACGGACATTGACTTGTACCAGTTCCGGGTGCGCTGACGACGCCCTGCTAACCAATGACAAATGCTCTGCTTCGAGTCGCTTTGATATCGCATGTTGTTGCCGAGCCAGCGCCACTGCCGCTTGGACATGCAGCTGTGTTTGGCTGACTGATTGCACGAATGAGGGAACTCGCCGTTGTGACCAGGCGAGCGTGTGATGATGAAGCTGAGTGCTTTTTCATGGATCAGGCTCGTGCTGGTGCTTGGTGTCTCCCTCTCTGTATTGGGCTATTCGGTGTGGGTGACATCGAGTGCTCGATCTGGCTCGCGGGAACGGAAATCAGAGCGGTTCAATGCGACCGAGGAAAGCATGGAATGGGCGCAGGGCTTTGAGGTGGTCCCGTTTCAGGCGATCAAATCAGTAGGTGAGGATGAGCTTGGTGATAATGAAGCGATCAACTCGATCGTGTCCGTGCTTGAGAGGGCCAAGGTCTATAACCAAGCAGGACTTGATGATCCGGCGATTGAGTCGATCGTTCGTGTTGCTTCCGAATTTATTTACTATCGATTTGTGCTTGATGATCCACAGAGATATATTCGGTGGCGTTTACAGCGAGGCGATCGGTTTCGTGATATGGAGACCTTGTATGTAAAAGCACAGGTTGCCCTGGATTATGAGGAGTTTTTCGGAGAAACGCTCACTGACCAAACGCCGTTGAGCAAATCATTCACTCGGCTCTACGAGCACCAGAAGTCACTCTGGACAAGTCGATATACGCCGATCGGGTATGGGGTTGATCCCGAGAGTGTGTTGGTGGTGAGCGCGACTTACAACCCGATTGTGGGGAAACAGGACATTGATCTTGGGGATCCACAACTGAATCGGCTGTGGCTTGAAACATTGACCGGAGGACATCGCTCGTGGTTTCGAGGCAACACGGATCATGACCAGGCCAAAGCCAATCTAGAGAAGTATCAGGTGGCGACCGTCGGGATTGTCATCGAGTATGAAAACAGGGAACGGCGGACATTGTACCTCGGTTTGTTACGCTCGGGCACGGGGGGAGATTGGTCTGTCGAAGCTCTTTCAGCGACCGACACAGCGTTCACAGGAGGGCTCATTGAGTTCTAACAAAACAGAAATCATGGCCGGGATGGCCCAGGCACTCGTTGGGGTATTGCTTTGCTACGCTGCGGTGAGCAAAGCGCTGGCGATCCCAATGTTCGCCTTTGTGATTCAATCGACGGTTCCATTTGCGGGCAATGCTTCGACATCGACGCTGATCGTTCTGGCACAGGCTGTCGTGTTCGTCGAAATATTCGTCGGCTCATCCCTTGTTCTTCATTTTTACTCGAGGTTCATGCGGCTTGCCGCGATCAGCATGTTCGTCGCCTTCTCAGGCATCTTGTCTATGCAACTCACGGAAGAAAACCCTATTTCCTGTGGCTGTCTTGGGATATCACCCGATGGGATGGGGAGTCATGCCGAAATTGTCTTTGGCTTGATGCGGAATGCTTTCCTCATCGCAATTCTGGTTGCGGTGTCTGTGTATAGAAAATGCGATTTCTCTCAAAGCGAGCCTACGGATGATTCGCAACAAGTACAAGGCGTATAAACACGGGTTCACACTCATTGAGCTTATGGTCACTATCGGCGTCATCGTCGTAGTAATTTCCATTATGATCCCCGTATTGAAGCACATGCGCGATCGAGCAATCGTCGCCAAAAGTTTGAGCGGACATCGCAATATCGTTTCGATGGTGGAGGGGTATGGTATTGACCGGCGTGGACGCCTCCCGTTTCCATATATCAAGCGCGAGGGAACATACGCCGATCCGATCTATGTCGCATCAGAATCCAAGAGTGGAGGCTACATCGCAGCACCCATGGCACTCCAGGCGAGAATATGGGCATCGTTGATCGTTCGATCCAATCCAAGTATCGCTGCTCTGGTCTATCAAGGACGGTGGGAACCGATCGCAGGGCAGGATGTGCCCAATGGTTTGATCGGCGGAAGCTATGTTGCCACTTCCACCATGTTTGCAGACCCTCAGTTCTTCGGAATGAATCTCGATGAAGTGCATGTTGGCCAGCTGCGCCCGACCCGAACCAGTCAAATCACATTCCCGTCGAGTAAAGTGATGTTTGAGGACTTGGAATCGTGGGGGCGTATTCCGGATTTGAGTAATGAGAGTCGGTCGGCGACCTTTGGGTTTGCTGATGGATCGGCTCAGGGAATATCACAAGCTGCGTTTTCAGGTAATTGGGTTGACCGCGCGACCGCATGGCAAGTTGGGCCGGGACATACCACGCTCAATGGGTTGGCCGGGCGAGATCGTTGATTATGTGTTGAACATCAGAACCACTTCATCGGCAATGTCTTGAACATCCCGATTCCCAGCCTCAACCCAAATCGAACCCGGACGCACACGCAATCGCTTGAGCCAGGTGCGCTGGTTCTTGGCGAATCTTCTCGTGTCGATCTTGATGCGTTCGATGGCTTCGTCGAGCGTGCAACGCCCCTCGAAGTGGGCGATGAGCTGTTTGTATCCGATGGCTTCGCGGGATTGATCGCCGAACCCGCCACGATCGAAAATCGCCCGGGCCTCTTCGACGAGCCCGGCGTCGATCATGAGCTTGACGCGCTGGTTGATGCGTGAGTTGATAAGTTCGGTCGGCCAATCGAGCCCGACGAGGACCGCCTGGGGACGCGAGGTCTTTTCATGCTCCCATTGTTTCTGCAACTCCGAAATCGGGGTGCCGGTCTGGAGATAGACCTCAAGGGCCCGGCGGGTTCGGCGGAGGTCTGCCCCGTCGATCCGCTCGAACGCGATCGGATCAACCTTGCCCAGCATCGCCCGCCGATCGGGTTGGGACATCGCTTCGACCTGCGCCTTGATCGCCTGGGTCGGTTCGGGCGCTTCAAAGAGCCCGTCGAGGAAGGCTTTGACATAGAGATTCGTGCCGCCGACGACGATGGGGGTGATGCTGTTGGATTGGAGCGATTCGATCAGCGGATTGGCAAGGTTGAGCCAGTCGTGGACGGTAAACCGGGCTTTGAGATCAACCAGGTCGATGAGGTGGTGGGTGATGCCTTGTTGTTCTTCGATGGTGGGCTTGGCGGTGCCGATGGTCAGGTCGCGATAGATCTGATAGGCGTCGGCGGTGACGATTTGGCCCGGTTGATCTGAGCGGGCGAGCCGATGGGCCAGTTCGACCGCCAATGCGGTTTTGCCCCCTGCGGTTGGGCCGACGATGACGGGATAGCGGGCGATGGGGTTCACGGAGAAGCTTAGGAAGGAACCGATTGCCAGCACAGGGCTCAGACCTGCTTATGCCGAAAGCAATCGGTGGTGTGGTCGTTGACCATGCCGATGGCTTGCATCATGGCGTACATCGTTGTTGGGCCGACGAATCGAAACCCTGCTTTTTTGAGGGCTTTGCTCAGGGCTTTGGAGGTTTCGGTCTGGGCGGGGAGCTCAGCGAGGGTCTTGTAGTGGTTGGTGATCGGGGTGTGATCGACGAAGGACCAGACGAACGCGCTCAAGGTGGTGCCCGCTTTGTAAAGATCGAGGATGGCGCTAGCGTTGTTGATCGTCGATTCGATCTTGAGCTTGTTGCGGACAATGGATGGATCGTGCATCAAGCGCTCGAAGTCGGCATCGGTGAACCTGGCAACCTTTTTGGGATCGAAGTTCTTGAAGAGTTTTCGATACCCGGCTCGTTTTTTGAGGATGGTCTCCCAGCTCAGCCCGGCCTGGGCGCCCTCGAGGGTGAGCATCTCGAAGATGTGGTGCTCGCCATGGTTGGGCACGCCCCATTGGGTGTCATGATATTCGATCTCGATCGGCGATCGGGCCCATTGGCATCGGCAGGGCGATTGGGACATTGCGCAGGCTCCGTGATATGATGGCGTGTGAAGAACGATAAGGATATCTCGGTGACACGCGCAGTGGGGCGGTTCTTTGGACACATTTGGAACGCGACGACCAAACCTGTGTCAGCAGATGAGCCAGAGTCACGAACCGAGCTCGTCGCACACGAAGTCCAAGAAGTCGAAGGCGAACTCGATTGCAAAAAAGTGATCCTGCGCAGAACCACCATTGATGAAGTGGAGATTCGGGAAGATTCCTAGATCAAATCCTCAAGCAGCCGATCGCTGAGGGTGATCCTCATTCCAATCCTGCTCGAGCGCCCCCACCGCCCAACGGACGACATCGCGAAGCGTGACAATCCCGATGCAGTGCTTGTTGGCATCGACGACCGGCAAACACGAGATTCGGTGATCGAGCATCACCCGCATAGCCGCCCGAAGCGAGGTGTGCTCGCGGACTGCGACAAGCTGGCGGGTCATGATCTGGTGGGCCCGGCGTTTGAGGCACGAAAGATCGGCAGAGCGTTCGCTCGGCTTGCCCAAGAATGGCGAGATGTTTTTGAGTAGATCACGATCAGAGATTACCCCCGCGCATTCGCCCGAATCGCCCTTGACAACAAGGTGGTGATAACGGTTGGCTTCAAAGAGATCGCGGATAAACTCGACGGTATCGTCCATAAAGATGATCTCGACAGGCTGAGTCATGATGTCCTTGATGACGAGTGGCTTCAATGCAAATCCTCCGCAGGTTCGGTGCCATAAGATCATCGACCCGCCCTGGAAATGGCTACACTGCATTATGGGAACACGCAAAGATGAAGGTGAAGCTGTACCGTTTGGACCGAATGCGATCTGGGCACCGTGGCGTATGGCATATTTAGAAGGGGTGCACAGCGATGATGGGCCCGATACTCACGCCGATAACCTGTCAGAAGCCCACACAGATTCGAGTGGGAGCTTCCTGCTCGATTATTGGAACCAGCCCGAGCGTGACCAAGAACACCATGTGCTCATTCGCACCGCTCACGGGCTCATCATGCTCAACAAGTACCCCTATTCCAATGGGCATCTCTTGGTGGCTCTGGGCGATGCGCGTCCGAGCCTGACCGACTATGAACCCGAGCAACGGGCTGAGCTCTGGAAGCTGGTCGATCGGGCAGCTGCCCTCGTCGAGCGGGCATTGGAGCCTCAGGGTTTGAATGTTGGGGTGAATCAGGGTCGCGCCGGTGGCGCGGGCGTGCCGAGCCATCTGCATGTGCATGTGATGCCGCGATGGAACGGGGATACGAACTTTATTACCACGGTGGGGGGGATCCGGGTGATTCCGTCAGCGTTGGAGATGATGTATGAGCGGTTTGTGAGGGTGGTGGAGAGGAACGAATCATGAGTGCAAACATTCGTCAGCTTCTCTTTGACTATGCTCGAATTCTCGACGAGCTCCGACAAACGAAAATCATCAGGAGTAAAAACAATCCGGTCGGCGATTATGCTGAGTGGCTCGTGTCGGAAACTTTCGGCCTCGATTTGTGTTCAAAGTCGATGAAAGGGCATGACGCCCGTGATGCCGATTACAAATATGAAATTAAAGCTCGCAGACTTACGGGGGACAACCCATCTCGGCGGCTCTCTGCAATCCGTGATCTTGATAAGCATCACTTTGACTACCTGATTGGAGTGTTATTTGACCATGACTTTGGCGTGGTTCGATCTGCCAAAATTCCGTGGGCAGTCGTAAAAGAGAAGTCTTCTCACAACAAGCATAGCAACTCAGCTATTTTTAACCTGAGCGATTCCATTTGGGATATTTCAGGCGTAGAAGACCTTACAACTCAAATACAGAAAACGGAATGCTCAGTCCATAACCCTCTTCTCGGTCAATCTCCTACACCTTTATCGCGTACGCGGCGACCTTCAACGCGGCTTCGGCGAACAGGGTGGACTGCTTGCGGCTCCGCAGCGACGACCCGCTGATCCGCTTGATCGCGCTGTTCACACTCTCGCACACCCATCGACGGCCGTACTCAGCCGGACGCATGTCCGCGAAGGCCCGGCGAT